>SKGZ01000184.1 GCA_007117175.1 Bacteriovoracales bacterium
AGCGCTCCCACTGCTTCAGTTTCCAATGAGTATGCATAAGGAAATTCCCAGCTATCTTAATCTTTACTTTATTCCTAGCCCCTACGGAATTGACTGGTCCAGTCCGCGGGGGCTTTTTACCTCTATTGCCAAAAATTACTTTGCCTTTCAAAAGCACTTTATGGGGCATGTGCAAGTTGAGCAAGTCTGCCAAGAGGATCCAAGTCTAAACTTCTTTGCCGGCATGCGCTCCGATCAGCTCAATGCCAAGGGCCTTATCTTTCTCAAGCAGGTGGGACTGGGAATTGTTTTTCACAAGTTTGCCGGTCAACTTGAATCTGAAGTCGACAAAGCAGCAACCCTACAGAGACTCACTCGCGGAAAAGAAAAGACACGTCCCTGTTGTTTTCTCACTTTTCAATTAAATTTAAAACAATGCCAAAGACTCAAACGCTACCATCAACTCTATCGCGACCATAATCTTGGGCGTTACTACGGACTTCATTGTAGGCCTATTCACGGGGAGGGAGCAGGTTGCTCGGCTTTTGCCACTAGTTTTTTACAACAGCTGGGATTGGTTGATCAGCAAATGCAGCAAGCCTGGGGTTATCATTTACGTTTTCCCAAGGAGTTAACAGGTGCTCCCGTTTATGATCACAAGGTTGCTCCATGGAAGTTTTTGACCAAAATTGCCAAGTCGTGGCCTGATCAAACCAGAGAGGGGGAGAATCTCTTTTTCTGGGAACCCGATAGAATGATTGACTGGGTATTGATGAAAATAAAATCGGATCCTCAAAATAAGATTGAATACAATGGCTGCCAAGGTTACCTCATCGATGCCAGCCAGTGTGAAATTCCCAATGAGCCTCTTTTTAAACCCCATAATGAGCGCTATTTTCCAGAGCTCAATCAATTCAATCATCAATTATTAAAAGATGGTAAGTAATACTGAGGAAGCTCTCCTCTTAAGCAAAGATTGCGGTGGTATTGACTAAAATTACACCACTCTAATTTGTTTTTCACCATTTGAGTCACTTCTCGATCATCGGTAGGAACAAGATACACTGCACTTAATTCTGAAAAATCATGAACCCAGATGGCCTTAGGATTTTGCTCTTCTTGATCATAGTGAATAATCACCTCTCGGTCTGCTGAACGAACGTCATATTCATTAATATCTGTTACTCGAAAAGAATATCCCCCGTCCTTTTGCATTTCACTCAAAGAGGTGACCTGCAAAACGTGGATCCAGTTCTCAGCTCCACCTTTATAATCTCCAGGCATAGCAAGGTAGATAATAGGGTTATAGCCTAAGGATAGCCTCTTTTTTATGGTATCATAGAGTCGAGTTGCATCCCTTTGATGAAAATTTTTTCTAATTCCTCTTAACTGCACAAGCCCTGATAGATTAATATTTAAGTGAACCCATTCATTGACCACAACTTTTCGTATATAGGTATTAAGCTCTGATTCAGAAAACTCAGCAAGGTTGCGAAAACCAGGTATAATTGTTGGCTGCAATCTAGCAATTTGATTAATTTTGTCTTGATAAAACTTATACCATGCTAAATAATGAGTTTCTTTACTGGGTACGGGCTGATTAAAAAGATTCTCAGGATCATAATAAGCGAGCATATTAAATCGTCGGTGCATGGCCGCCACACCTGAACATAAACCATATTGAACCTCCAGTAGATCATCAAAGTCTTCTGGTAAATTCACGAAAGGAAAATAATCATCCTGAGTAGGAAGTCTTTTGTGTTGGTTTCCTAAAAAAACTCTAAAAGGGGAAGAAACAGGGTTTTGATAATGATGGTGAACTAAAAAATTAAAATCATCCATGCCCAAGAAACTTAAAAAGTTATGAGTCATGCTCACTGGTATATCCCAAAAGAAATTGGCAATCCCCTGAGTTGCAATTTGAAACTGAGTGGGTAAAGGAGCCGATTCTTCAGCATAGGAAGGTTGGGATAAAAAAAGTAAGCTGCTTATCAAGAACGATTGTAAAAATTTCATGAGCTGTTGCTATCAAATAAAATTCCAATCGTCCAAGAATTTTTTACAGAGAAAGACCCTGCACCTGGCCATAATCTCTAGGATCGGCAACTCCTTGCAATAAAGCTCCCTCTTGGGCTACCGCTGAGACGCGACACCCCACTTTGCCTTGGGTGATTTGATGCCCTTTGTCACTCAGTTTTTGCAAGACCTCATCATTAAGGCCAGACTCATCAACAAGGATCTGATCTGGCATCCACTGGTGATGGATCCGTGTAGCAGCAATGGATTCATAAAGAGGTAGCTGATAGTCTAAATAATTGATAATGGCTTGCGCCACACAAGTAATGATTCGACTTCCAGCAGGACTACCTATGGCCATCAGCGGCCTATGATTTTCATTAGTAACAATAGTGGGAGTCATGCTGCTCAATGGTCTCTTGGCCGGTGCAATAGAGTTTTGTGCACCTCCTACCAATTGAAAAACATTCTTCTCCCCTACTTTGGCGGTAAAATCATCCATCTCATTATTGAGAATAAGACCATAATCACTGACAATGACCCCTGAGCCAAAAAGCCAGTTGATGGTTTGAGTGGAAACAAGTGCATTTCCTTTATGATCCATCAGACTAAAGTTGGTTGTTTCATCACTCTCGCTAAAATTTAAATCAATCTTCGAATTCTGCGCCAAAACTTTAGAAGCGATCGCTTTATCTTTTATTTGATCTCGCAGCTTTTGCCCGTAAGCCGCAGAGCTTAACTGGCCGCTGGGCACGGTGACAAAGTCACTGTCACCTAAGTAACGTGCTCGATCCAAATAGGCTAACTGCATAGCACTTGCCATCAAATGCAGACTTTGCGCACTTTGAAACCCCAATCGACTCAAATTATCTTCTGCTAAAATATTTAAAATTTGTGCTAAACTCAGTCCTCCTGAACTGGGGGGGGGCATGGAAAAAATATTTTTTCCTTTGTAGCGAGTGTGAATAGGGCTTCTTTGTTTGACTTGATAGGACTCAAGGTCTTTCAGAGTGAGAATTCCACCAAAGGCCTTCACCTTATCGACTATCGCTTGTGCTACTTCTTGCTTATAAAAACCATCCTTTCCTTTTTCAGCAATCAAACGCAATGTTTTAGCTAATTGAGGTTGTTTTAAAATCTCTCCAACTTGTCGAGCTGATCCATCTTTGTGATAGAAAATATTTTTAAAGTCATGACCGGCCATCACTGGTTTTCGTTTATCAATCGCCTCTGCCAGTGATGGATAAATGACAAATCCCTTTTCTGCCAATCTTATTGCTGGAGCTAATAATTCAGCAAAGTCCAAGCTTCCATATTTTTGATGAATGTCATAAAGTCCGGCCACTAAACCTGGAACGGCCACTGATTTGACACCATCAAGTGAAAGCCTCTCTATTACATTACCATCTTTATCTTGAAACATAGTTTCAGAGGATGCTAATGGAGCAGTTTCACGAAAATCAAAAACTAAAGGGATTTTTTGATCGACAAGCTTAAGTAATAAAAATCCCCCTCCGCAGATCCCTGTAGAATGGGGTCTTTCCACAGCTAAGGCAAAGCTTAAAGCAACCGCGCTATCTACAATATTTTCACTTTTTTGATAGATCTGAGCTGCAATTAAAGATGATTCTCTACCTCCTGAAGCTGCCACAAAATGTTGATAAACATTGTGGTGATCAATTTTTTTTTCACCCTCAGCTAAATCAGCAAAATGTCCCTGATGAGTGCTTTTGGGCACTAATTGAGTACAACTTAAAATCATTAAAAAAATAATGAACAACCTTACCTGACTCAAACAATCCACCACTGTTTTCATTTCTTACCTTCAACTTTAATTCAATCTTTCTTTATGATAAAATAATCATATACACTCTGGAGATTTTATTACCATGAGCAAAATCATTGCAAGCGCTTTTCCTTACTCTCTGTTTTATCTTTTGATTTTTACTGCTTGTAGTCAAATTCAACCTATTGCCCCCCAACTCAATCATCTCTCCTCAGAAAATCTAACTGAAGAAGAAAAGCAAGAACTCACTCAAATCTTTAACGCTGCCGCGGAAGAAGAGATGAGTAAAGAAGAGGATCACGGTAATGAAATTGAGCAATTATTACAAGAAGAAACTCAACAAGTAGGTATCCACTTACCTGATAGTCAACACTTTATTCATATCGTTCGCAATCCATCAGTGGAATTTTGGATCGATTACTTCACCAAAAAAGAAAGGGCCCGCTTTCAAAGATTTATCAGCAATGGAGAAAAATACAGAGCTGAGATTGAAAAAATATTTATTGAACAAAATCTTCCGCGAGAACTCTTTTTTGTAGGACTCATTGAGAGCGGTTATTACCTAAAAGCTCGTAGCCATGCAAGCGCAGTAGGTCCCTGGCAATTTATTCACGGAACTGGTAAGCGTTATGGGTTAATTATTAGCCAAAATCTTGATGAAAGAAACGATCTCTATAAATCAACACTGGCAGCAGCTAAGTACTTTAAAGACCTTTACAAAATTTTTGGCAATTGGGAGCTGGCCCTTAGTGGCTACAACGCAGGTGAATTTCGAATTCTCAGAAAGATTAAAAAATCCAAAATCACTGATTACCATCAATTAGCACAAAATGGCCATCTTCCTAAAGAAACAGCTCAATATGTTCCCAAGATTATTGCCAGTATGATCATCTACAACAATCTTGATCATTATGGTTTCAAATTACCTCAAATGAATAATCCATTTGCTAACACTAAGAGCATTGCCTTGCAATACTCTCTTCCTATTTCACTGATCGAAAAAAAATTCAATTTAAAAAGTGGCGAGCTCAAGCAACTTAATCCAGAACTCATTAGCCAGCAAACACCCTTTTTTAAGAAAAAAAGCTATTTACTAAGACTACCTGCTCACAAGGTCAACAATAACCCCAAGACGGTGGCACAACTCAAAACGATGAGGGCACAAGTCTCCTATAGAAGAACAGTGGCCACACAACAGCATCACTATATTGTTAAAAAAGGTGATACTCTTTCTCAAATTGCCAGAGGGGCCAGAACTTCCGTTGCCGAGTTAAAAAGAA
>SKGZ01000256.1 GCA_007117175.1 Bacteriovoracales bacterium
ATTTTTTCTTACTGTTTTTATCGGAATGTCAAATTAGATCGAAACTTTTACAATTTTAATGATAGTGGGTGAGTATAGAATTACCCACACCCGCGATGTATTCCTGCTATACTAGGCGACTCTTTTGAATTCAAATTTAATATCAAGTGATTCTAAGTAGCGAATCAAGCGATCTAGGGTGAATTCATCAAAATGATAGCGTAATATTTTACTAATTAGCGCCTCACTTATCTCTAATTTTTGAGCTAGTTCGCGCTGATTCAGATTATGTTCTCTTTTGTAAATAATCAATTCTGCGCAAATATCGCGCTTCATTCGATCGACAAGTGAAGCATCATTGGAAATGACTCGCGTATAAAGATCAGGATTTTCATCAAGCTTTTTTAATATTTCTTCAATAGTTTCTTTTTTGGGCCATTTTTTCATAACTTAATCTCCTTAATCCTAAACGCATTAATGACTCCTAAGAAATCTTGCTCGCAATATGTAAGAACAATCCGATAAGGTTTTTGTTGGTAATACAGTTCATGAGCAAAATATTGAAATCCATGAGCATCGCCTACTGCATCCACCTCTGCTCCATTCAGCAACTTTATAATTTCAAGCACAAGATCATCATTAATTTCAGGATGCTTTATCTCATAATGCGCATCAATAACAACCCTGCTAAAGTGACGCTTATTGAATTTTACACTTAGAAAATATTCACGTCGCTCATTGTTAATACACATACCATACCTCGTGCTTTACATATTTGTCAATACATATTTGAAAACTAGAATTTAGACTCAAAAAGGACTCAAAAAGTACGCCATCCTTTTTCACACCCCTTACTTAGTGTTTGTCTCTCCCCTCTCATAAACTCAGAAAATAAATATTTCTATCTTTGAGCACCACTAGCAAATAATATTTCAAATTTGAAAAAAGATAATCGCAAAAGCCCCCTCTCAATCCCAATGCTTTCAATAACCCAATCTACTAGTTGCATTAAAACTCAGCTGGACAATACACTGGAGGTTGTTGTGACAAAGTTTAATTTTCATGAAGCACAAAGAGGAAATCAGCCATTGGAAATTTGGTTATCCACTATGCTTGATCCCAGAATTGACTTTTTTGTTAAAAACTTTAATTACGATGGAAAAAATGTTGTGATGATTAGTGAAAAGGTAGTGAAAAGGTACGCCATTCTTTCTCACTCCTGAGAAAGGATGGCGTACCTTTTCCAAAGATTATTTTTTATCGAACTGCATCTCGAATCCACTTCTTAAATAGCGAAGAAGTTGCGCGGGAGTCAAGTTCTCATTAAAGATAAGGGCGTGATTTTCACCTACACTGGTATAAGGAATATTATTTTGATCCAATAACTGCTGATTCGCAATCAAGGTCTTCAGAGAAAAACCGGTATTTTGCAAGTTCATTTTGAGTTTGTATAACTGCCCCGAACCTGCTGATTGCATTGAGAAGAAATCATTATTTTCAGGAATTTCAACAAAGTAGTGAGAATTGACCTCGCAAACTTTAATTGTCATAGGCTCATCTTCATCACCCACAATCCCAACTTGATAAAAACCACTTTCACCATTTTCATGGCGCTGAATAAAGATATCCTCGTCATCAAGTGCAAAAAAGTAATCACCCTCAAAACCGAGAATCATTTTCATATTATTGGTATCACAAAATGGTGTATTCACCTCAGTAATACAAGCACTTAGCAAGAAAAGATGCAACAACTTAAAAAAGGATGGCGTACCTTTTAGATCAAAGTGAACTTTTGGCTCAATTTGAAAGAGCTTACCTACAAAACTTTGTGCCCGCCTATAAACTTTTGATTCAAGACTTGCAGGCACTCAAAAAAATTGCCCCTGTGCAAGGTCGAGCGTCCTCTCTTCCTAAAGGAGCGCAATTTTACCAACACGCTCTAAAAACGTACACCACAACGGACTCTTCTGCCGAGGAAATTCATCAAATTGGCTTAAAGGAAGTTCAGAGAATTCACCGTGAAATGAAAACCATACTCACCCAAGTTCACTATAAAAAAAGCTTAAAGGATTTTTTTAAACTCATTCAAAGCGAGAAGTTTACTTATCCCTCAACTCAAAAGGGACGAGACGATTACCTTCGCCATACCAATGAAATCATTTCTAAAATGAAGAAATCTCTACCCAAGATGTTTCGCCGCCTCCCCAAGGCTGATATTGTGGTCAAGGCAGTGGAAGCTTACCGAGAAAAATCAGCGGGACTGGCCTTTTACTATCCTCCGACTCTCGATGGTTCTCGGCCCGGAATTTACTACGTGAACTTACACGATATGAGTGCTGTGAATAAAACAGAAATGGAAGCTCTGGCTTATCACGAAGCCGTGCCAGGTCATCATATGCAAATTGCCATCGCCCAGGAACTCGAACATGTGCCGCTTTTTCGCAAACTAACTCACTATACTGCCTTTTCTGAAGGTTGGGCCCTCTATGCAGAATACCTTCCCAAGGAGTACGGTTTTTATACTGACCCCTATTCAGATTTTGGCCGTCTTTCCATGGAGCTGTGGCGAGCCGCTCGCCTGGTGGTGGACACGGGTCTACACCATAAAGGCTGGAGCCAAGAAAAAGCAATTGATTGGCTCAATGAAAATACCCCCAGCCCTGCCGGCGAAAACACGAGGGCCATTCAACGCTATATCGTGATGCCCGCTCAGGCAACTGCTTACAAAGTGGGAATGTTGAAAATACAAGAATTGCGTCAGCGCGCCAGTGAGAAGCTCGGCAAAAAATATGATAATCGCGCTTTTCACGATCAAGTTCTCGGACAAGGAGCCCTGCCCTTAAACATTCTGGAAAATAACATCGAAGAGTGGATTAAGACCCAATTGTAATTTTTACAAAAATCTAACCCTTCAATTTAATTCTATGTTATCACTTTATAAAAATGGAGTGCTTTAGTGAGTTTTTTTAAAATTATCCCTCTTCTCATTTTTATTTCCCACTCTTATGCCGTAGAGAAAATTTGCGAAGATATCGGATTACACATTTCAAAAGACGAAACCCCCGCTTATCAAGATCTTCGATACTTGAGAAATAGGTCCGACTCACAGCGAGGAGAAAATGGCTATAAGAAATTTATCAATTATACCAGTCCCAGGAGATCCTCTGGCCATCTTCGATTTCTTCAGACTCTAGACTTAATTTCGCACTCGAAAAAATTGAATATACAACCAACTTCACTTGATGAAACTGTTCACTTGCTGGAAGAAATCAGTAATAAAATCAGTGTTAATGAAATCAATAATCTTAATGACATTGAGAATCTGAATCTCTTTACTAGACTTCGGCTCTCAAAACTCTATGAGCGAAAAAAAACAAGGCCGCTGAAATTTGGTTGCTACTCCGTCATGGCACTGCGAGAATGCCCCCAAGCCTTCGAAGCTTACATGAAAAGAGCGAACTTATTACATAGCGGCCGCAACTACTTCCTTTTTCCTGAACTCCTCAAAAAAGTTTTATCAAATCCTGTCCATCAAGAAGTTCTTATCTCCGCCGTTAAAATCTTAATTCATAAATCTATTGAATATCTTAGATCACAAAAAATACCATCCAACGATATTTACCATGAAATTACCACTGTCGCTCAAGCAAAAGGACTTTCTATAACCACCGCACACTCCGTGGCCCTGGAAATTCTCGGTGCTTACTCTATCCGTGGTGCCGCTTACTTTAATAATGAAGGGCGCGAATTCCTTCTCCATGCAAAAAGCTCAGGACTCTCGCTTTTAATGCTTTCAACTCTTATTAGCTACTTTGACAAAATTAAATTTTATCATGCAAAAAAACTTTACAGCCTTCCAAGTCAATACATCCAGACCACTTGTCACTATGGAAAGCCTTATCGATTTTGGATGGGAGCCTATTCAAGCTTTGTCTTAATGAATAAAGATCGATTTACACCCAGAACAAGCATTCTTGTCTCTCACTTAGCAAGCACCGGCTATGAATTATGGATGCATGCCAATGGTCGAGATGACTATTTCCAAAGAATTGTAAATGCGAGATCTATCAAAAACATTGATGTTCGTAATGCCAAGTTGGACGTTGTCATGGGCAGCCTGGGAGCTGGATTTGGTGTCAGCCCGCTTGAGCACGGACAACTTAATGCTGACTTAATTTTAAAAAGAAGCTTTCGATCTGGCATTGCATCTAAGGCGCGGTTTAACAACGACTATTTAAACTATTTAAAATGGGGGGTAACTGTCGCTCCTCACAGTCACCTCAATATGATACTGCCACCGCGCTAGTTCTTTGAAATCCATAGTCCTACCCTATGAACTCCATCGCAAGTCTGTATTATACATTGCTTGCAGTCCAACTACTCTTCACCTCTGTGCATGGGTTTCCATGTGGCGCAAAATTAAAATTGAACTCCAAGGAGATTAAAATGAAAAACAAAAAATCCGTATTTGGAATACTTAAATCAAGAGTCGAAGTCGAGCATGCTGTGGACTTACTCAAAAATGCGGGATTTCGTCCGTTGGATATTTCTGTGCTAATGCCAGAAAAGGGAGAGACTCAAAGCTTTGCACACAAGAAGGAAACGAAAGCTCCTGAAGGAGCTACCTTGGGTGGCGCAACTGGCGCTATTGCGGGGTCAGGGTTGGGTTGGTTAGTGGGTATCGGCGCACTGGCCATTCCCGGCGCAGGGCCGTTTATTGCTGCAGGACCAATCGTTGCTGCTATTGCAGGAGCGGGTGCCGGTGGAGCAATCGGTGGCTTAACCGGAGGCCTTATCGGACTTGGAATTCCCGAATACGTAGCGAAGCGATACGAAAGCATGATTAATGAGGGAGGTATCTTACTTTCCGTTCAGGCAAGTGATTCGCAATTGCAAAAAAAGCTAAGGACATTCTTGAGCTTGCAAGTGCTAAAGATATCTCGTCTACAAACGATGAGAAAGCTAACGCCGGGGAGAGACAAACAACTCAAGACCAAACAACTCTAGATAACTCTGTTCACCCACGCCTTTAATTTACAACTGGATGCAGATGTCTAATCTGCATCCAATTTTA
>SKGZ01000120.1 GCA_007117175.1 Bacteriovoracales bacterium
AATAAAGACTAGGATGGCCTAGAGGGGGTCATCATTATAAAGAAAAATTTTGAGAGACCGTTTTTCATCTTCGCTCTCATTTCGATAAGCGTCTTATTCTTCTACCTTATGAAGCCTTTTTTAAGCCCTCTCATATGGTCTTGCATTATTGCCATCTTATTTCATCCTCTACACTCATTCTTTTTAAAAAAGTTCAAGAATAGAAAGAATACAGCCGCTCTTGCAACAATTCTATTTGTTCTTCTCATTATTGTATTGCCAGCTGTTTTAATTGCCACAACTCTTGTCAATCAAGGTGTTGATTTTTACAAGCAACTTGAAAGTCAAGAAGTTGACCCTCGTCAGTTTATCGATCGACTCATTCAGCTTTTCCCCCAAGCAGAACATTTCCTCGCGAAATTTAATATTGATCCCGATGACCTCAAGGAGCAATTCGCTAAATTTTCAATCAATTCCGCCGAGTTTATCAGCAAAAATATATTCTCCTTTGGGCAAAATACTTTGCAATTTTTCGTCAACCTTGCTCTTTTTTCTTATGTGAGTTTCTTTTTTATTAAAGACGGCCCACTCATCTCTGAGCGTATTTTAAACTCAATCCCTCTTTCTGCTGAAAGAAGCCAACTCCTCCTTTGCAAATTTCGAGAAGTCACTCGCGCCACCATAAAAGGCAACTTCGTAATCGCCGGAATACAGGGAACGCTGGGAGGAATTATCTTTGCCGTTTTAGGCTTGCCCGCAGCCTTGATTTTCATCGTTTCCGGTGAACTCATAAAAGGCATTGTTCTTATCGCCTTTGGAGTACTCATCATTGGTCTTATTGATAACATTCTTCGCCCCATCCTCATTGGAAAAGACACAAAGCTTCCCGACTACCTGGTCTTACTCTCAACCCTAGGAGGTTTAACTCTCTTGGGAATTAATGGATTTGTTTTGGGGCCATTAGTTGCTGCTCTTTTTGTAACAATGTGGTGTCTTTTTGAGCAAGACGCAGAGGCAGTCTCAGAAAATACATAGCCCTATCCTATGATCCTCATCGCAAGTATGTATTATACATCAGATCACCCTTTGACTATCCTTCAAAGCAAGCGATGAACTTTGGATTTACCTCTAAAAAGGAGATTAAAATGAAAAGCAAAAAATCAGTATTCGGAATACTCAAGTCAAAAATTGAAGTAGAAAACGCAGTCGAATTACTCAAAAATGCCGGATTTCGCCCCTTAGATATCTCTGTTTTAATGCCCGAAATGGGAGACACTCAGCGCTTTGCCCACCAAAAAGAAACCAAAGCTCCCGAAGGAGCAACTATTGGCGCTGCAACTGGCGCCATCGCAGGCTCCGGACTAGGATGGTTGGTAGGAATTGGCGCACTGGCCATTCCAGGAGTTGGCCCCTTCATTGCGGCAGGTCCAATTGTTGCTGCTATTGCCGGTGCCGGCGCCGGTGGAGCACTGGGTGGAGTAACGGGAGCTTTAATCGGACTGGGAATTCCCGAGTACGTAGCCAAGCGTTACGAAGGTTTTGTGAAAGACGGAGGGCTTTTACTTTCTGTTCACACTGATGATTCACAGTGGCAAGAAAAAGCAAAAGATATTCTTGAAATTGCAGGGGCTGAAGATATCTCTTCTATCGATGAGATTCGAAGTTATACTAGAAAACAGAAAACAACTGAAGCGACTCCGATTGATACCCACCTTTAATTTTTTGAAGGAGATGATATGGTTGAAATACTCGCATTTTCAGGAAGTACTCGCTCTGGATCTTACAATAAAAAAATCTTGGCACTGGCGGTACAAGGTGCCAAGGACGCGGGTGCTAACGTCACGGTTATCGACTTGCTCGATTTCAAGCTCCCTCTCTACGATGGGGATCTTGAAGACCAAGAAGGCATTCCTAAAAATTGCACAAAACTAAAAAATATTTTTATCCGGCATCAGGGAATCTTGCTTGCATTACCTGAATACAATAGCTCATTCTCTGCTGTCTTTAAAAATGTTATTGATTGGGTCAGTCGCCCCACGGAAGAAAACTCTGAACCACTCTCTTGTTTCAAAAATAAAACAGCCGCCCTTATTAGTGCATCCATCGGTCATCGAGGTGGCGCAAGAGGTCTTATTCATGCCAGGTCGATGTTAGAAAATATAAACGTCACAGTCCTTCCCACTCAAGTCTGTATTGCTAACGCCGATACCGCATTTGATGATTGCGGCGTCTTAAAAGAAAAAAAATCAGTACTCTCCCTAGAAATGCTCGGAGAGGAATTAGTTCATTTAATCAAGCAAACTCATGTCATCACGCCAGCAAGCGAAACAACTCCCATTGACCCTGCAACTATGAATCATCCCTCCAAGCTCGATCAAAAGTTTATTTGCGACTTTGAAAATGAGGGCGGCATTACCGACTAGGGCTGTCTAAACTCACTGAAAATTTTTTATTTTTTATGAATCTAAAACGTGGTAAAACTTTGTCTATGACATCTTCATCTAAAGCTTCGGAGCAACCCAACAAGTCTCAACTTGTGACACGCTTTCAGCAGTTTGTCCAAATGGCCGATTACTCCCTTATGAATCAGCTACATGGGGACCCAGACTCCAGAGAAGACGGAAAGGATCACCGCGCCCGTCAGGTCTTTTCAGGACACTTTGTGCCAGTCACTCCGAGCCCTCTTGCGAAGCCAGAGTATGTGGGCCATAGCAAGAGTCTTTTTACAGAGTTGGGGCTCAGCGACGAGCTTGTCCTCGATAAAGAATTTTGCAAAATTTTTACAGGTGATCTCTCTACGGCTCCTAGACCAATGAGCCCGCAAGGTTGGGCCACAGGCTATGCTCTGTCGATTTACGTGACCGAATACACTGCACAGTGCCCGTTTCGCAACGGCAATGGGTATGGGGATGGTCGAGCAATTTCTGTGTTTGAAGGAAAGTTGAACGGGCGGCGATGGGAAATGCAGTTAAAAGGTGGGGGGGCAACACCCTACTGCCGTGGAGCAGACGGCCGCGCAGTGTTGCGCTCGAGCGTACGTGAATTTTTGGCACAAGAATATATGCATGCCCTAGGCGTGCCAAGCTCGCGATCGCTCACCTTATACGCATCTCAAACAGAGAAGGTCAGAAGGCCTTGGTACTCGGAGGCTTCTCGTTCTGAAGACCCTGACATCATGGTTGAAGAACCTACAGCTATTTGCACTCGTGTAGCCCCCTCTTTTCTGCGTGTCGGCCAAATTGAGCTCTTTTACAGACGCGCTCGTGACAAGGCTCACCCCAAGGCGTTTGAAGAACTGCAGATGATTGTAAAACACTTAATCGAGCGAGAGTACAAAAACGAAATTAACTCAAGCTTTTCCCTTCCAAATCAAGTTGTAGAGCTGGCCAGACTCTTTCGCAATCGCCTCACTGCTTTGGTCGCTCAATGGCTTCGCGTAGGATATTGCCAGGGCAATTTTAATAGTGATAATTGCGCTGCAGGTGGCTTTACCTTAGATTATGGCCCCTTTGGTTTTTGCGAAGTATTTGATCCTGCCTTTCAGCCATGGACCGGCGGGGGAAGACACTTTTCCTTCTTCAACCAGCCAATCGCAGCCGAGAAAAACTTTGACATGTTCTGGAGCGCAATACGCCCCTTAGTGGAAGAAGACTCAAGTGCACTCGCAAACTTAGATGAAATCCACCAGAGCTTTAGTGAAGTTATGCAAGAACAACTGAAGAAAGTATGGGCAAGCAAACTTGGCCTAGAAATATTTTCCACCGACTTATTTCAATCCTTAATACCATTAATGATTCACTCCAAGCTCGATTACACCATCTTTTTCCGCGAGCTCTCGAATCTGCCAACCCATGTGTCAGCTCTTAAAAAAAGCTTTTACCTTGAAAGTACAGAACAACTCGAGAAGCAATGGCAAACGTGGTTAAATCAGTGGCGCAATCAAGTCATTGCTGAAAACCAAAGTGAATTGACTGACATCTCTGCAAAAATGAAGCAAGCAAATCCAAAGTACACTTGGCGCGAGTGGCTGGTTGCACCCGCGTATCAACAAGCAATGCAAGGAGATTACTCACTGATTAGAGAACTGCAGGAAGTACTGAGCCAACCCTACGATGAACAATCCCCAGAAGTCGAAGCAAAATATTATCAACTAAGACCCAAAAAGTTTTTTAATGCTGGTGGCATTTCTCACTACAGTTGCTCCTCTTAACTTCTGCATAACAATGGGTTAATTCAAAATCAAAAATTATATAATGAACTTCATCATCAGAATTGATTGCTATAGCAACTTCGAAATAGATGTCTCTCTGAAGAAACCGAGGAAGAGTTGACTACTTCAATATGATCCTAAAAATAACTTGGAAAATCTAAACGCGCCACTTTTCTTCAAGCTTATCTATTTTCTGTAAAAACTTTTTGTATATACTCCTGCGGCTGAGCCACCAACGAAGAAGAAATTTATCTAAAAACTTTAAAATATTAAATCCTACTAAGAAAATAATAAATACACTCATTAGAGCATAAATAACGAAGGTTGTTCCTTTCGGGTCATTGGCAAATAGCATCCCCTCTGTATTCATCCCAAAAAAACCGACAATTAAATTCAAGGGCAGAAAAAGGCCGGAAAAAACAGTAAGCATATAAATATTCTTATTGAGTTTCTCATTTTTGACTGACATATAATAATTGTGAAGACTATCGATCCTGGAAATCATGCCCTCGGCTGTTAATAGAGCAAATTGAATATCAGAGATCATATTATTAAAAACAAGGCTGGAAAAATCATCGCTCTTTTCAGCAAACTTTAAAAAATCTTTAAACATAAAGAGTTGCCTGGTAAAGAAACGTTCAATTCTTAATACATCCTTTTTGAGATCAAACCATTTGTCTACAAAACCAGTCGAAATCTTGCGATCAAAGATATTATCTTCCATGTTCTCTAGTTCATTGGTATCCGTTCCATGAACCTGCGTGATTTTGCTTAGATTATCAAATAGAATGTCGCCTCAGCAATAATTGGAGGCAAGCATGATAGACATTCAAAACCTAGAACAAGAAGTCGCGCTATGGA
>SKGZ01000031.1 GCA_007117175.1 Bacteriovoracales bacterium
GGCCAAAGCTCTCTCTGTTCAACATGCCACTGGCAAGGAATTGCCAGCACTGTCAGCTCGCGAGTTTTTATCGCAAAAAATAAATTGGGATCAGTGCTTGCCCAAAAGTTCGACTCCTTCAAAGATTTTTAAGGCTGATATTCGCCAGATTTTTCCAAGTTTTATCAATGATTTTTTGGCCAAGTCTTTATTGGAATTTGATCAAAAGCTACCAGGCTTTATTGATGATCAAACCTTGCTGATCGCTCCGGAAACCAGAACGTCCTCACCTTTAAGAATTGTTCGCCACCCCCAAAGCTTGATGAGTCCTTCGCTCAAGGGGCTTTATCCTTGTGGAGAGGGAGCAGGTTATGCTGGTGGGATTACTTCTGCAGCGGTGGATGGAATAAATGTGGCCAGTGCCTTGATCAATTCATTATAGTATCCCTATGAAATTAAAAAATATTGCCATTGTGGCCCACGTGGATCACGGAAAAACGACTTTAATTGATGAAATCTTTAAGCAATCAGGGCTTTATCGCGATCATCAGAATATCGAAGAGCGAGTGATGGACTCTGGAGAGTTAGAAAAGGAAAGAGGAATTACCATTACTGCCAAGAACTGTGCCTTTCATTGGAATGATTGCCGTATTAACCTTTTGGATACTCCTGGACACGCCGACTTTGGTGGTGAAGTGGAACGATCTATTATGATGGTGGATGGAGTTGTTCTGTTAGTGGACGCAGCGGAAGGACCTTTACCACAAACTCGTTTTGTTTTAACCAAGGCAGTGGAGGCTGGACTTAAGATTGCGGTGGTGATTAATAAGGTGGATCGGGATGATCAACGTATAGAAGAAGTGGAAACAGAAATAGAGGATTTATTTCTAGAGATCATCGATCTGACAGGTAAAAGTGATTATGAT
The DNA here is from genome assembly GCA_007117175.1 of Bacteriovoracales bacterium. Lineage (GTDB taxonomy): Bacteria > Bdellovibrionota > Bacteriovoracia > Bacteriovoracales > Bacteriovoracaceae > SKGZ01. The sequence continues at coordinate 906 of SKGZ01000031.1, forward strand.
CTAGATATTCCAATTTTCTATGGCTCTGGTCGTGACGGTTATATTTCAAAGGATTCTAAGCTCCGTAGTGGAAATCTGCACCCCTTTCTAGACTTTTTATCTTCTGACTTCTTTCCATCTCCGCAGGTGGATGAAAAGGCAGAGTTTCAGTTATTAGTGACTAATCTTTCTTATTCTAATTACCTAGGAACACTGGCCATTGGACGTATTACCCGTGGCAGTGTGAAAGTCAATGAACAGGCCCATTGGATTGGAGCTGAAAAGTCCCAAAACTTTAAAGTTTCTTCCGTGCAGGTTTTTGAAGGGCTCGATCAGGTCAATGTCCAAGAAGCTTTTGCTGGAGAGATTGTTATTCTTTCTGGATTAGATCACGTTAATATTGGAGACACCATTTGTTCTATTCAGCAAAAAGAGGCACTGCCGCGTATTGAAGTTGATCCTCCAACTGTTAGCGTTTCTGTCTCGGTGAATACCTCACCTTTAGCGGGAAAAGAAGGGGAGTATTTAACTTCTCGCAAGTTAGAAGATTTTCTTAAAATTGCTGTTCGTAAAAATGTTTCTTTACAATACACTGCTACTGATGACCCCAAGGTTTTTAATCTCAAGGCCAGAGGCGAGTTGCAAATTGCCATTGTGTTTGAAGAAATTCGCCGTCAAGGTTATGAATTAATGATTTCAAGACCTTCTGTGATCACTCAAACTGATGAAAATGGGCAAGAATTAGAACCATTCGAGCGAGTAGTGCTAGATATTCCCAGTGAATCCACTGGAGTGATTACCGAAAAGTTGGCCCAAAGAAAGGGGAAGATGGAGGCCATGCAAAAAGTGGGAAGTGATCGCACCCGTATGGAGTTTACCATCCCTTCAAGGGGATTAATTGGCTATCGCAGTACCTTTTTAACTGACACTAAAGGTCAGGGGTTGATTTCATCTTATTTTGTCGGTTATTTGCCAAGTGCCGGTAAGATCGTGTCTCGGGTCAATGGCGCCTTAATCGCTGATCGAGCTGGAAAAACAACCCTTTACGCTCTTTATCATTTACTCTCCTCTGGTCGACAATTTGTGGGAGTGGGAGAGCAAGTTTATGAGGGGATGGTGGTGGGAGAATCCAGTCGTTCCAATGACTTAAATCTCAATGTTTGCCGGGAAAAACATGTCAGCAGTGTACGCACTGCCGGCAAAGATGAAAATATGGTTCTTCCTTCTCTTCCCGAGAGAAATTTAGAGTGGGCGTTGGATTGGATCGACGATGATGAGTGGGTTGAGGTGACTCCGCAAAATATTCGCATTCGAAAAAAGGCACTGGCCGCTAATCAGAGAAGTGTGGTCAGGTAACTTGCATCAATTTTCTTGAAAACAGCTTTAATATTCAGCTTCAATCAGCCGATGAGTAGTTGAGGTATTAAGGGATGTCTGAAAAATTTAAGATGGAGAGATTTGGAAGGTACCTACTACTAGATCATCTAGTAGATGGAGGAATGGCAAAGATTTGTCGTGCTCGCTTTTTGGGAGAGCAGGCCAATAAGATTGTGGCCATTAAGATGATTCAACCTCAATTTTCCAATGATCCAGCCTTTGTTCAAATGTTTAAAGATGAGTTAAAGGTGGCCTTTAGTTTGAGTCATCCTAATATTGCTCAAACCTACGATTACGGCGAAGTGAATCAGACTCTCTACACTGCCATGGAGTATGTAGATGGGCAAAATTTAAAACAGTTTTTAGATCGACTGAAAAAGAAAAAATATGTTTTCCCAGTCGAAATCTCTACCTTTATTATTTCCCAAGTTTGTCAGGCCTTATTCTATGCTCATACTTTTACTGATAAGCTCACTGGTCAGAGTTATAAAATTATTCACCGTGATATCTCTCCTCATAATATTATGATTACCTATGATGGAGCAGTGAAGGTGATTGACTTTGGAATTGCCAAAGCTGAAACCAACTCTGAAGCAACTCAAGCGGGCACAATCAAGGGCAAACTTTCCTATCTTGCACCAGAGTATTTAGAAGGTTTAGAGCTTGATCATCGCTATGATCAATTTACTGTAGGAATTACTTTATGGGAAATGCTCTGTGGTCGTAAGCTTTTTACTGCAGGTAATGATTTAGCAGTTTTGAAAGAAGTGCAGGCATGTAAAATTGCAAGGCCATCATCTATTAACCCTAATGTTCCTAAAGAACTAGATGAAATTGTAATTAAGGCGTTGCAAAAAGATCGCTCCGCAAGGTTTAAAGATATGGACGCTCTCAATAGAGCATTAGTTCGTTTTTTATACTCTAATTACCCTGAATTTAATGCCACTGATCTTTCTTATTTTGCCAAGGAGTTGTTTAAAGATCATATTCGCATTGATCGAGATAAGTTAAAAGAGTTTGGAAGAATGGATATTACTCCTTATCTTAATGACTATGAGAAGTCTTTTAAGAAGAGTAGTGATGAGTCGCAGGTCGTCGACCCCTCAACTGTTGAAGCTCTGATTGTTAATGATGTGGATCGTCGTATTGAATTAGAAATAGATTTGGATGAAGATAAAGATGAAAATATAGAGAAGGACAAAACGCAACAACAAGTTGTGATGAAGGCAACTCAAACAAAAAGGAGAGCACCTCATTTACAAGCTCAAACTAGTTTAAGAAAAAAGCAAAAGATGGCAAGCCCAACTCAATTATCGTATCACTATCAAGAACAAAAAAAGAAAACATCCCCGCTTTTGATTGCGGTGTCCATTGCCGCAATCATGGGACTTGCTTTTTATGATAGTGAATTCATTTCAGGTCTTTTTTCTGGCTCTCAAACTCAAAGAGAGATTGCTTCTACTCAAAAAAAGCTTCAAGTGCAAGAAGGTTATTTGAGTTTTGAAAACTATGATCCCATGATGAATATTTATATCAATGGCAAGAAAGTGACTTACTCTCCACTGGGGATTACCGTTCCCATTAAAAAAGATTTAAAAGTGGAGATTCATAAAAAAGGACATGACTCATTTGTGATTGATGAAAAAGTAGAGACCGTTGGCGGGAATGTGACTGTGAAAATTCCTAAATTACACCGTCGTCGAGAAGGTGTTTTGAGTACTTCTAGAGAATTTCCAGAGGGAGCTAAGTTAATTTATTATGTCAAAGGCAATCGCCACGAATTAGATTTGCCATTGGATCGTCATCCTATGCCGGTGGGAAGCTATAAGGCGATTATCGTAGATCCTGTGAGAAAAAAGAAGGCCACAATACAATTAGTGATTGATGAAAATAAAGAGCATATTCTACGTTAAATATTTTCAAAACGTTTTTTGATTTTTTGAGCATTTTCTTCTCGCATTTCCACCAGCCTAAGAATTTCTACTGCGGTTTCCTCTATTGTGCGGAAAGTGACATCTAAGACCGGCCAGCGGATATTTTTTTGGTAGAGTTCTTGGGCCCATAGAATCTCTTCTTTAATTTTTTCTTGGCTTGAGTAGTCACTTGTGAAATTGCGCGACTTTTCTTCCTTCACGCGGTTTTTACGAATCGATTCAAGGTGATCTGCAGAAATAGTCAAAGCGTATATTTTTTTTTGATCGATTTGAAATAATTCTGGTGGGATCTCTCGATCTGGTCGCAAGCTCAGATTGGCAACGCGATAGCCTTGCATGGCCAAATAGACCGAAAGCGGTGTCTTGGATGTTCTGGAAATGCCAACTATCACAAGATCGGCTAGGCTGATTTCTTCAATCCTTTGGCAATTATCATGTTGCAGCGTAAATTCAAGTGCGGCCATTCGGTTGAGGTATTGATGATCAAGCGCTCTTGAAACACCTGGATTTTGTTGAGCTTGATGATCAGAAATGTTTTCTAATTCATGAATCAGTGGTCCCATCAAATCGATACAAGGAAGATTTTCTTGTTTCAATTGCCGTTTCAATTGGAGACGCATTTTCTCATCCACAATAGTATAGACTACCATTTGGTGGTGTAAAATAGCTTCATGGCAGGCCATGTTGAGATCACTTAAATTGCGAACATTCCCAACAGTTGTAAAAATAATATCAAGACTTGGAAACTGTAAGGTGCAGGCCCTTAAAATGGCCTTAGCCGTTTCTCCCGTTCCATCAGATATAATCATAACCTTTAAA
>SKGZ01000066.1 GCA_007117175.1 Bacteriovoracales bacterium
AATTCTTGTCCTTTAATGTCATTAAGTTTGTGAGAATGAATGTTCATACTTTCTGCCTTGAATTGTGTTGTGAGAAAAGCAATAGCCATTAAAATTATTTTTTTCATACACTAGAAAATAGCGAACCAATTAGGTTTTGGCTAGTTGAAGACCTTAGTCAAATGATAGGCAGGTGTTTCGTAGGGATGAGCTTTTTTAAGAGCGGTAATGACCTTTTCTTGTGCTGACTCCTCTAATACCATCTCAATGCGCCATTCTTGAACTTTTTCCACTTGATCGAGCTGCCCGAGGGAGGGGTGAGAGCCTGGAAGAGGTCTAAATTGTCCGGTTCCGGCGACTTCAAAGCAGCAACAGTCGTAATTGCCGATCTTGCCAGCACCAGCTTGAAAGAGGGCTTCTTTGACAGATTCTTTTTCATTGCTTGGGACGTAGAAGACAAGACTGAGCATTAATCTCGCTCAAAGTAAAAATCGTGAGCGCGCACAATGTACTTGAGTAGTTCTGAGGCAGAGAGATCAGAATTGTCGATGGTGATCATTGCATAGTCATTAGTGTAAGTGACGTCATTGCGATCAAGCATAGATTCATCAGCAGTATGCACACTCATGATCATTTGATTTTTTCGCACTCGAATCTCATTGATAGTGTAGAGACCTTCAGTTTTCTCTTCAATGAAAAAGCGTCCATTAACCTGGCAAGTATTCACTAGCATAACTTCAGATTGTCCGTCACTTGTTTGTGAACTCATTTGATAAAGAGCATTTCCTTTCTTTTCCACTTTTAACTTAAGTTCAGTTCCATGGGCAGTAGTTGAATAGTTGCCTTCAAAGTTTTGGATGTCACTTAAGGTATTCTGGGAGCAAAAGGGTGCTTCAAGACTCAAGCAACTTGTTAAGACAGACAATAAGGTTATGACTAAAATAGTACTTTTCATATTTAATCCTTTGAGTTGTCGCAACATAGCAGAGAATGATGTGAGAGTCAAGGATGCATTTTGTTTTGAATATAATGAATCGTCTGAGCAGTAGAATAGAGAAAAGAGTGTGTAATTTTTTCACGTTGAATCATAGGTAGTAATTTCAGAAACATCAAAAAGGCACGGTAATATTGAAAATCAAAAATAAACATTCGCGTCAGTAGATCCAATAGAATTTTTACTTGAAAGACAATGGATTGCCATCCTTGTAAATGAAAGTAATGAAAAATGAGTTTATTGCGCCTTGAAATGAGTCGTACTTTTTTACGGTTTGAGCTTGCCTTAATGGTGCTAGATCCCAAATGGTAGCAGTGACTGGTGGGGTGGTAATAGCTACGCCAGCCCATACGCCACGCCTTAAGGCCAAGATCATTGTCTTCACCATAATAGGGATTATAGAGTTCTGAAAAATATTGCAACTGCATTAATTTCTGACGGCACATCAGTGAATTGGAACCAGAGGCAAAAAAGATGGGGATTGGTTTGTCATATTCATAATTGGGCACACTGTGAGTTTGGGTGATGCCCCAAAAGTTTTGCTGGGGATAAAGACTGATGGGCAAATTTTTTTTGCTTTGAGCGTCTCGTAAAGCTCCCATGACCGCGAAGGTTCGATCATCTTCAAAGTAGGCCAGCTGCTCGATAAAGTAATCTTTTTCTAAAGTGAGATCTGAATTCATGGCAAAGACCAGATCCATGGTGGTGGCTCGCAACCCTCTGTTGATATTACCGGCAAAGCCAAGGTTGTGATCATTGGTGATGAGTTTAACTTGAGGAAAGTTTTCAGCGATGAAACTCACCGAGTCATCACTGGAGTGATCATCGCTGACAATCACTTCACCTTGAAGATTGGCGTAGCTCAAGGCGCTCAAAGCACTTTGTAGACATGGGCCTAGGATCTTAACACCATTATAATTAGGGATCACTATTGAAACAGAGGGGCTATTTTTGCTCGGCATAGATCCAGTCGTCGGCCCATGGGATTTGGTAGTTAAAAGTTTTGATTTGATAATTATTCTTTTTTAAGATCTCTAAGACCACTTCTTTGGAGCGATAGTGTTCACCTTCCCCGCAATTGGCCCTGAAGTCATGACAGGAAATAATAAAGCGTTTAATCATGGAAAAGTCTGTGATGTTTTTTAAGATATTTTTTTCTGCTCCTTCGATATTCATTTTAAAAAGATCAATTTTCTGTATTCGATAGTGATCAATAAATTCATGCCATTTCAGAGTGGGGATTTCAATATAAGCTTGATCATCGCTACCAACAGAAAAATAGGAAAATTGGCTTTTGAAAAAGACCGGTTCATTGGAAATCACATAGGGAGAACAACGAAAACTAGCACCTAATTGGTAAAGGCTATTGGCCAGGCATTCATAAATAACTGGTTGACCCTCGACTCCCAGATAGTGAAAGTTTTTTAGGTTTAATTGCGCAAGGTAATTAGCCTCTTCTGAGTAGCCTGCACCTAGATCTAAGACAAAGTCATTGTCTTGTGGAGTGTAGTAGTGAAAAAAAATCCTTTGACACAGCCATACTTGTTCGTCGGTGGGTAGAAAATGTTTAGGATGGCGAATGTAGATGGGGTTACCAAATCGGCGATAATAGTAAAAACCAGTTTGGGAATCAAATTGTACCTTAAGGTAGTTGATTCTTTTCTTTATACTTTTTGCTAGGCCCATATGCAGATTATTATAGGGAGCGAGTCACGTTATGGGAAAGGTTTTCTTTGTCAGACACCTTGGAAATTCATACTATAGTATTTATGAATAAAAATGTGCTAGTTATTGGTGGCTGTGGGTATATCGGCTCAATTGTCAGTAAACTAATCAGTGAAAAAGATTATCAGGTCAGTCTGCTAGATGATTTTTCTACCGGTTCACGGCAGGTTGCCAGCCAACTAGCGTTTCCTTTGTATGAAGGGGATTATGGAGATGAGCAGGTTTTAGCAGATATTTTTTCTCAAAGAAAATATGATGCAGTTTTACTTTTTGCGGCTAGTACATCGGTGACCGAGAGTTTACAAAACCCAGAGCAATACTATCATAATAATTTTTTCAAGGTTTATCCGCTGCTGAAAATGATGAAAAAGTTTTCAGTGAATCAAATCATTTTTTCCAGCACGGCAGCAGTCTATGGAGATGTGGAGCATTTGCCAGTAAGTGAGTTGAGTCCATTAAGACCAAAGTCTGCTTATGGTCGATCTAAAATGATGAGTGAGTTGCTGATTGAAGACTTGGCCAGCCAGTGGGGAATGAAATGGGTGATCTTACGTTACTTTAATGTGGCCGGTGCCAGTGTTGATCAACAATTAGGTCAGCGAAACACTCAGGCCAATCACCTAATGAAGGTGTGCGCTCAGGCCGCTTTACAGCAAAGACCTAAGGTTGAAGTTTTTGGAACAGATTATCAGACTAGTGATGGCAGTGGCGTCAGAGACTTTATTCACGTCCACGATTTGGCCCAGGCCCATATCTTGAGCTTAGATTATCTGAATAAGGGTGGCGGCTCTGATACTTTTAATGTGGGTTATGGTCAGGGGGTGACTGTGCTGGAGACCATTAAGGCCTTTCAAAAAGTAAGTGGAGTGGACTTTCAAGTGGAATATGGTGATAGACGAGCTGGAGATATTGGGTGCATCTATGCTGATTGTCAAAAAATAAAAAAGATAGGTTGGTCCGCTCAGTACAATGATCTAGAGTTTATGGCCAAGAGCACTTACCTGTGGGAAAAGAAAGTATGCAAAACACCGCAGTGATCTGTCTTTCAGCAAACTCCGGTGGCATGGAGTTGGACTCCATTCGTTTAGTGCAAACACTGGCAGAGCCCAATGTCTACTTAATTTGCAAAAGTCAAAGCTTTATAGAAAAAAGTGCTCAATGGCAGCTGGGGGCTAAAAAAACTTTCACTGTGGATTTTCGCTTTAATTTGAGCTATCAACTTTATCGTCATCTGCGCAAAATCTTAATTAAGAATAATATTAAGAATATTATTTTCTTTGGAGCTTCTGAGTTAAAGTCTTTGCACTTTGCCATTAGAGGGCTGGGAATTAATCTCATCGTTCGTCATGGCACATCCAAAGATCATAGCAAAAAAGATTTTTTTCATCGCCTGATTTACTCGCAAGTTAATTATCACGTAGCTGTCTCTGATTATATCTTAGATAATGTGAAAAAAATTATCCCCTTTGCCCCACATACTCAAGCACAGAGGATCTACCTTTCACGTCATCTTAAGTGCCCTGAAATTGAAGTCCAGGGCAATGAGATTTCGATGGTTCATGTGGGGCGAATTGCTCAAGGCAAGGGACACTTTGAGGCCATTGAGGCCATGCACCTTTTAGCGCAAAAAGGACAGCATGCTCAATTAAAATTTTTAGGTGCCGGTGATGAAGAACTACTCTATCAGCTTAAAAAAAGAGTGGCCCAATACGGTTTAGAAAAGCAGATTCATTTTTTAGGACATGTGGAAGAGGTCAGCGACTTTATCCAGCAGGCGCAAATTCTACTTTTTCCTTCATGGGGAGAAGGCTTACCTAATGCGCTAGTGGAGTCCTTTGCATTTGGTGCTTACCCTGTTGTCTTTGAAAATACCGTATTCCCCGAGTTGAAGAAATTGGGTTTTCATTTGCATTTGGCCAGAGATCGCGATGTGCTGGATTTGTCAGAAAAATTAATGGAGGTGATTGAGCAGAAATCACAGCTCTTAGAAAAGCTAGTGCATAATCAAAATCTTTATCAAAAGTACTTTACTGCTAGAGTAGAAAAAGAGCAGTATCAAAAGATCTTAATCTAGTTTTGCAAGTACCAATCAAGAGTGAGCTGCATGCCTTGATCAAAGCTTACTTGTGGCTTCCAATTAAACTCTTGATGAACCTTCTCAATATTCATGGCATAACGCCAGTCGTGTCCTTTACGATCAGTGACAAATTCAATGAGTTCTTTGGGCTTATTTAATTGCGCTAAAATAAGTTCGACAATTTCTAGATTGCGTTTTTCGGCTTGTCCGCCAAAATTATAAATCTCTCCGATTCTTCCTTGTAAGAAAGTTTGCCAGACACCGCGGTTATGATCATCCACATAGATCCAGTCGCGAATATTCTTGCCATTGCCATAAACCGGAAGCTTTTGATCAGCTCTAGCCTTGGTGATCATGAGAGGAATTAATTTTTCCGGCATTTGATAGGGGCCATAATTATTAGAGCAACGGGTAATCAAAGTCGGTAGCTGATAGGTTTCATAATAGGAGCGAACTAAAAGGTCAGCTGCGGCTTTACTGGCGCTATAAGGGCTATTGGCAGCCAGCGGATGATTTTCAGTAAAGGCCGGATCTTCTTCTGTTAAACTACCGTAAACTTCATCTGTGCTGACTTGTAGGTAGCGAAAGTTGGGATTATTTTCAAAGGCCTTAAGAGAATGATGCAGAAGATTGAGTGTGCCATTAACGTTTGTTTGCACAAAAACTTGTGGGTTAGTAATGGAGCGATCCACATGGGATTCAGCGGCATAATTGATCACTCCACTGAATTGATACTTTTTGAAAAGCTCATCCATCAGTTTCTCATCAACGATATTTCCGTGGACAAATTCCAGATGTGAATTACTTTCAACATCCACTTTGATATTTTCATAATGTCCAGCGTAGGTCAGGGCGTCTAAGAGCACAAAGTGATAATCCTTTTCCTTGACTGCAATTTTTTTTACATAATTAGTTCCAATAAAACCCGCAGCGCCGGTGATTAATATATTTTTCATTTTTTGACTCCTTGTTGATAGACCTGATCTAAAGCTTCTTTCCAATGAAGACTGGACAGTTTAAACTCACTCTTTATTTTTTGGCAGTTGAGTACCGTGTAATGAGGTCTTTTGGCCTTGCTGGGGTATTGCCATGAGTGAATGGGATTGATTTGACAATGAGATTGAGTGATCTTACTAATCTCGTAGGCAAAGTCATACCAAGAGGCAACTCCATCATTACTAAAATGATAAAGAGAGTCTAAAGTTTTCCCACTGAGAATCATTTGATAAAGAACTTTTGCTAAGCTAAGGCTGCTAGTAGGAGTACCCACTTGATCACTGATAATATTTAAACTTTCTTTTTCTGCTGCTAATCTTTGAATAGTGCCATAGAAGTTTTTGCCATAGGGACCGTATAACCAAGATGTTCGCACAATGGTGCAGTTAGGATTCTTACTCATCAGTAAATTTTCTCCTGCCAGCTTTGTTTGAGCGTAAACATTAAGTGGCGCAGTACTATCTTTTTCACTGTATGGAGTTGATTTCTTGCCATCAAAAACATAGTCGGTGGAAATGTGAAGAAGATGGGCCTTGGATTGCACGCACAGTCGACTTAACTGCTCTAAAGCGTAGCAATTGATTTGCATGGCCTTCTCTTTTTCACTTTCAGCTGCTTCTACATCGGTGTAAGCACAGGTGTTAATGATAAAATCACAGTCGAATTGATCATCCCAATTCTCAGGTTCTAAAAAATTGATCTGCTGAGAGCATAAAAATGTAACATCCAGTCCTGCTGGCCGTGTCAGCGCTAGGCTTTGTGCTAATTGTCCATTTTTTCCCAGCACCAGTATCTTCATGCCAAGGACTCACGTTCTAAATACTCACTTAAAGTGGGATGCTTAAGATCTTTAGCGGAAAGAATACGCTTTTGTTCACTCACTCCCCAATCAATTGCCAAACTGTCATCTAAGGGGTGGATCCCCGCCTCACTTTCAGGATGATAGAACTGATCACACTTATAGTAGACAATGGTATGATCAGCAAGAGCCGAAAAACCGTGAGCCACACCCTTGGGTGCCAAAAGTTGTAAGTTGTTTTCTTGGGAGAGTTCTACTTGATAGACTTGTTGATAGCTAGCTGAGTCCTTTCTTAAATCAATAATGACATCGATAATCTTGCCCTGAATGACACGAACTAATTTACTTTGTGCGTAGTCACCTGTTTGAAAGTGTAATCCGCGAATGGTGCCGTATTGGGAGAATGAAAAATTATCTTGCACAAAATCTTGAGTGAGTCCTAGCTGCTGATAGCGCAGCTGATGATAATTCTCACTAAACTTTCCTCTTTCATCTCCAAAGGCCGGAGCTTCTATTAAAAAGGCATCTTGTATAGTCGTTTTATTAGTTTTCATAGTGAGTTGAGTTGGCAATCTTGACCAAATACTTGCCATAATTATTCTTAAGCATAGGTTCTGCTAGTTTGAGTAATTGCTGTTGATCGATTAATTTCTTGCGATAAGCAATTTCTTCAGGACAGGCAATTTTAAGACCCTGTCTTTTTTCCACTGTTTGAATAAAGTTAGAGGCATCCAACAAGCTTTGATGAGTGCCGGTGTCGAGCCAGGCATAGCCTCGCCCCATCACTTGAACTTTTAACTGTTGCTTTTGGAGATAAAGGCGATTGAGGTCAGTGATCTCTAATTCTCCCCGAGCTGACGGCTTGAGGCTTTTGGCCATGTTCACCACTTGTTGATCGTAGAAGTACAATCCCGTGGCAGCGTAATTGGACTTAGGCTGACTGGGTTTTTCTTCAATATCCAGTGCTTTAAAATTTTCATCAAAGCTCACCACCCCATAGCGCTGAGGATCATCCACGTGATAGGCAAAAATACTGGCTCCCATTGTTAGTTTGGCGTTTACTTCTAGCAATTGATTCATGCCTGTTCCGTAGAAAATATTATCACCTAAGATTAAGCAAGAGGGTGAGTTTTGCAAAAAGTCTTCTGCGATTAAGAAAGCTTGGGCAATGCCTTCAGGTTTTGCTTGCTCGGCATAGCTTAATTGCAAGCCCCATTGGGATCCATCTGAGAGTAATTTTTCAAAATGAGGTAGGTCGTGGGGAGTGGAGATGATTAAGATCTCTTTGATTCCTGCGCTCATTAAGGTGCACAAGGGATAGTAGATCATGGGTTTGTCATAAATGGGCATGAGCTGCTTGGATAATGCAGCGGTAGCCGGATAAAGCCTTGTTCCAGAGCCTCCAGCTAAAATAATACCTTTCATCGCCATATCCTTGTTTGAAAGGCTTTATGATAGCTAATTCTAGCTCTTAAGACTAGTCCGGAACTTAAATTGTGCAGTCAATCCAGCGCAAAACAGAATCGACGCTAATCTGGCTGAGCGCGCTGCCAGCTGGAGCACATAGCACCTCTGCTTGCGGGCCCAGGGGGGCCCAGCGTTGAGGGCCAATAATAGGCTGGTCCACAAAGAGTCCTAGAGTGGGTTTGCCCAAGGCAGCACTGATGTGTAGCGGGCCGGTGCTGGCCGCGATCAGTCCGTGGGCGCCATTAATCAGTGAAATGAGTTGAGTCAAGGTGAGCTTGCCGGTGGTGTCGATCACTTTGTGCTGATGGGGGATGAGTATTTTTTCTTGCAGTCTCTGCCCTTCCTGTTGGGTGCCAGTGATGAGGATTTGATATTTTTTTGCATCCAATTTTTCAATTAGAGTAGAGAAGTTTTCTTGTCCCCATTCGGGGGCGCTGAGATTAGACAGTGGGTGCAGGATGAGATTAATTTTGTGCGGATGAAGAAATTGTTGTACATGGGGATCAGCAGGCAAGTCATCAGCGTTGAGAGTAGGGAGTGTTTTGAGTTCTGCTAGGCTGGGGATGGCAAATTTTTCTAGCAGTGGTTTTAACAGGTAAAAATTTAATTGGGCCTCATGCAGTGATGATTTTTTGCGCGAGAAGAAGACTAATCGATTACAGCTCAGCCAATGGCGCCAGCGGCGGGCGCTACCAATACGCAGCGGGATTTGGCGGGCCAGCTTTTGAATTTTACGATTGGGAAAGACGTGTAAGATGAGATCGGCTTTTAAATCAGAGCTGAGTTGATCGCAATTGATAAATTCATCGATGGCAGGGCACAGTTCAATAAGTGGGCGAGTGTAGGTTTTGCCAATAAAGCCTAGCTGGCACTGGGGGTAGAGTTTTTTAAGCCGCAGCGCTAGCGGGAGAGTGAGGATCACATCTCCCAGATTGTCAGTGCGACTGATGATGATTTTCATTAGCTATAGGGTATCGGCCAGCGGAGCAGTCTTCAAGACTTCAGTGATGGACTGTTTTAATTGCTTGGCCTTGGGATCACCTTTTTTGGCCAGTCGGTCAATAATTCGCAGCACTCCACCCACTTCGGGATCGCTGGCAATGTCATTAAAGCTAAGTTTGATTTTACGGTATTGGGTCAGTCCAATTTCATCAATAAGCTCTACCATTTGCCTTCTGATTTCGATGATCAGACTTTGAGCAGCGTCATCTAAGATGCGGCTAGAGCTTAGCATCTTAAGACTTTCCGGGCTTAACTCTTCAACTCGCAGTGTTCCCGATTCGAGAGCAGCGCGAAAGCGTTGGAAGAGAAAGTGTGAGTTTTTATCTTCAACTCGAATGGGAAGATTTTCACTGAGGCGTTCAAAGTAATAGCTGGGCATTTGCTTGTGCTTTTTAATATAAGCATTAAAGGCTGCTTCAATACCCACTTCGTCTCTTTTGATAAATAAAGAGTCTAGCATAGCCTTAGCTCGGTGACTCAGTCGTGAGTAAAGACCGGTGGGGGAGACACTCAGTGCTTCGGTAAAAATTTCATTGAGGTGATGATCTTTGGAAGTTAGCAATTTGTAGGTTTCATCTCCGTAATTGCGAACGGTGGCGTTGATCACCTCTGCCAGTTGATAAACTCCGCTGGGTTGATAATCATAGCGTTCGACCACTCCACGAGTATTGGCTCCTAGCCAGTTCTTGCTAGTGCGAAACTCTTCGACTCGCTTCATTTCTGCTGGATCTTTTAAAATGGCTTTGGCGTAATCACTCATGCCTTTAGAGCTACCAGCTCTTTTGGCCTTTAAAAGTTGGTCGGTGAAATTCCAAGTTTTCTCTAAATTGCCTTGATAGAATTTATAAGACATGACTCGAGCAAAGAAGGCGTGCACCACTTGCGCCAGCTCTGCATTGCCACTGAGGCGAAATTCTTGATTGAGCGCTTGGTGAAAGTCATTGACAATATCTGGACTGAGTCGGTTAGGATTTTGATCGGCAAAGCGTCTGGCCAGCTCTGGGTTCTTACGATAGAAAAGCTCCATGGCCACATTCAATTGCTGGGAGAGATTAGACAAAGGAAGTGATGAGTCTAATCGCCGTGAATTACTAAAGCCGCGCCCTTGTGCTAAGCGAGTGGGGAGGCGACCAGCATTGCGCATCACTAAGTCTTGAATGGCCTGATAGGCCCTGCGATTGTCTTCTTCTGCTAGAAAAAAGACCTTGGGCACAGGTTTTCCTGGAGCAATTCGAAAGACCCGACCTGGTGCTTGAATGTTTTCTGGGAAGCCAATATAGCGTTTGGCCACCACCATCCAGCCGGCGTAGGGAAAATCTAATCCTTCTCTCATGGGGCCCACTAGCGCGTAGATAGGTTCACCGCGGAAGGGTTCACCTTTTCGGTAAGCCTCAAAAGCTTCGATTCTTCGGTTAGCAGACAGTCTGGAAATATCTAAAAAGTTCTTGCCTGTTTTTTTACTTAAGTAAGGAGCTAGCACCTTGGCATCCCGGGGAAAGCAGTGAATGATGCCAGGGCCATTGAGGGCAACTTGACTCTCAATTTCTTCAGTCCATAACTTATAGAAGCGCTCGGGGTGAACATTCGAGTGGGTTCCCTTGCTGGCCCGTTTAAAAACATTATTGGGCATATAAACAGGATCGGGAGCGTTGATTTCTCCCTTGCGTGCTGCTGCAGCAATTTGATCTTGCATGGTGACCCAGATTAGGTTCTCTGGGGTGGTGGTCTTTTGACGAAAGCCTTCTGTGACTCCTCTGACAAAGAATTTAGGAGTGTCTTTGGAGGCGTAGTAAACGTGCTGAAAAATTGTTTCAGTTAAAATAGTGCGATTCATGGGAGTAGCAGTGGTGCCTAAAAAGAGAAATTGCTCATTTTGCTTTTTCTGTCTTTGGGCCGCGGCAATCACTCTTTTAAAAGTGGGACTAGTGGCATTGTGGGCCTCATCAATACTTAAACCCATGGTGCGAGAAAAGAGTAAATCCATGGCCTCATCACCTTTGACTCTGGAGGCGATGGTTTGAACGCTGGTCACCAGTAAAACCGGTTGTTCAGATTGATCAATAAAATGAATTAATTTCTTCAGATCACCAGGTTCAGTATTTCCTCCTCCCCATTGGATAATGCGAAAGCCATTAAGACTGCGAGTCAGGGCAATTTGTTCTGCCACATCTTCAGCTAATTGATTGATCAAATCCACAGTGTTGGCCATTAGCACGGTGGCCTTGCGTTTATTTAACGAGCTTTGCAAATTAGCCTTGGCGATCACATCCATCTGCGCTTCAGCGTTGATGGCCAAGATTCTAGTTTTTCCCGACCCGGTGGGGGCGACGAATAAGAGGGATTCTAACAGACTTTGCAGTTGCGGGTCTTCATCAAAGGCCTGGCGAATGGCGCGAAACTCTGCCTGAGTGGGGCGATCACTGATGAGGGGAACGTTGTGAATGACCCGATTGGCACGAGCAGCAGCAGAGCTAGCGGCAAAGTAATTATTAATATAACTTCCACTGATGAGTTGATTGACTTCTCTTTCTAAGCGACCCATGGCACTGCGATTATTCATACTTTCAGGCAAATTCAGCACTTGCAGCCGAGAGACAGTTTGATCGGGTAATGCGGCAGCACTGAGCCCAAGGTCCTCAATGCCCATGACTCGCACAAAGGGAGCATCAACTTCTTTATGCCAACGCACGATCATGGGTAACTCATCGCCTAAGTGACGGATCCATAGATGATAAGAGTCAATTTTGCGAATCTCCATAAAAGGTTCAGAGATTCCCGCGTTTTGCACTCGGCGATAATAAGGCCCGTTAATAAAATCAATCATCTTACCATCCAGTTCGGATAGATTAAGGCGAAGTGCTGTCGCTCCTTGACTTTGTCGAATGGCATAGGCCGATTCAACCTTGCTGGCCAACTCTTGATCGATATTTTTGAGTTGCTTGATCGCGGCTTCAATGACTTCTTGCGGGCGAGCGGGATCTTTGCCAATACCTTTCGCCTCTAGCGCCGCTTCCACTTGGGTCAGAGTGCGTCTTTCTTTGCTGGTGAGTTTTTCTAGCGCTGCTTTTTTTAACAAGTGAGGGGAGCAAATCTCAGGGGAGCTATAAGCGGTCAGTGATAAGAACAGGGTACTTAAGAGAATAAGATGAAAGCGTTTCATTGCATGCTATCCTTTTGAATAGGTTTTGTTCTAGTGCTTTATCGGTGAAATTAAAAAAAATCCTAATGATTTTTTTGCTTTAGTAAAAAACTCAATTAGTATAGCAGCATGCAAATGTTCAGATTGCTCAGGCAGTATCCTTATTTAATCAGTTTTGGTGTGTTGAGTATTTTCTTAACTGGTTTTGGTCAGAGTTTCTTTCTCTCACTGTTTACTCCTTATTTATTGAAATTACTAGATTTATCCAATAGTACTTTTGGATTGATCTATGCCAGTGCCACCATGGCCAGTGGGTTGATGATTCCCTGGGTGGGGAAAAAATTAAATTATCGCAATCCCCTACCTTTTATGTTTTTTACTTTGATTGGATTGAGTTTTTTTGCTTTTAGTTTTTCACTGATCGATCATTGGGTTCATTTATGGCTGACAGTGATGGGGTTGCGTTTTTTTGGTCAGGGCATGTGCAGCCATATTAGCTCCACGGTGATTGCCACTCGCTTTAGCATCAATCGTGGAAGGGCCTTGAGTTTAGCCAGCCTCGGTTTTCCCGCTAATGAGGCGTTATTTCCCTTGATTTTTTTAAGTTTAGGATCGTTCTTAACGGTGCCACAAATGTGGCAAGTTTTTGCAGTGAGCTTATTGCTTTTAACTGGCCTTGCTTATTATTTACTTTCCAGTGCGGGAGCTGAGCAAGAGCCTGATGATGAGCATGGCAATCATCATTATAAAGAGTTTCACGGTTATAAGAGTTTAACTTTTTGGTACTATGCCACCCCTGCCATCTTGCCTCCTTTTCTTTTTACCGCCCTGTTTATTTATCACGGTGTTCTATTGGAAAGTCGCGGTTTGAGCTTATCTTTAATGGCCAGCTCTTTTCTTTTCTTTGCTATTTCTCGCTTTTCCTCTTCATTGTTTGCCGGAGTGTTGGTGGATCACTGGGGGGCTAGAAAGCTCTTTCCATGGTATTTGCTGCCAGTGATTTTATCACTGACGGTGCTTTATTGTTTTCATTCACCCTTGGCCTTTGTTTGTTATTTAGTTCTTGGCGCCATGACATTGGGAGCGGCCAGCACCATTATGAATTCAGTGTGGAGTGAGATCTATGGACCAGAGATGATGGCCACTGTGCGCTCACAAATGGCCTCCTTAACGGTGCTAAGTACTGCAGCAGGCCCCTTTGTCTTTGGTTATTTGATTGATGGTTTGGGTTCGGTGGAGCAGGCCTTATTTATTCTTATCGCTCTGATGATTTCTTTTTTTCTACTGGCAGTTTTTCTAAAACCACTAGGTGGCTCAAGTGATAAGGCCCGACAGGGTTGACTTTTTTCTTGAAAACTAATTGAGCACCTTCAGTTTTTTCAATCAATTGAGTTTTTAAATCCATGCGAAAGCCAAAAAGTCTTTGGGTCAAAGGACCTAAGAGGCGACTGGCTAGCTGATCTTGCGAGCGATTGCCTTCAAAATGAGAAATAATAATGATTTTTCCCCCAGGGCGAGTGACGCGAATCATTTCCGAAATGAGTTTTTGCGGTTGAGGTACTACTGAGAGCAGTGAAGGGGCGTAACTGCACTCAAATTGATTGTCTGCAAATTCTAATTTTTGGGCGTCCATCACTTGTAATTGAATTTTAAGTTGGGGGAAATCGGCCACTTTTTGCTCTGCTTTTGAGAGCATGCCTTGGCTAAGATCCACTGCTGTGATATTGGTTCCTGCAGCGTAGTGCTCAAAGGTTAAGCCGGTGCCCACGCCGACTTCTAAAACCTGTTTGGTTTTCTCATTGGTCAAATAACGCCCAGCTTGGGAGTGACCAGGTTTGAGCACAAAGAAAAGTTTGTCATAAAAAGAGGAGAGCAGATTGTAGATTTTTTCTTTATGTTGATTAGTGCTCAGTTTATTCATACTGATCACGTTATTGCCAATTGATGACCTTTTGTCAAATGAGCGGTATGGCGCTAATCAGCGGTGGCAAAAAGTCTTGAATGAATGGAGTTTTCTCATCTTTGAGAATTTGTAAATGCTCCGGCCCCATTTGCGCTTGCACTTGCACTGCTGAGAAAGCATGTTCAGGGTGTTCGAGGGTAATGAGTACTAAGCTGGAATTGACATCCAGTTGATCCACCAAATCCCAAGGGATCTCATTTTGCATTTGGGTGATGGGTAAAATATTTTTGAGAGCACAGCGATAATGTGGACCGCCATCAAATGGATCCACTTCAAATGTGTATTTAAAACCTACTGATTCTAACATTTTTTTCACTGCTACTGTTTCGGGTCCCACTTTGCCAATAGCGTCTCTGGCAGTTTTTGGTAAAAGAGTTTGATAAATATTCTCAGAGGGATAGAGGTCTAAGATAAATTCTTTATTGTCTCGGCTGATTTGATCTGCACTGTGATAATCCATTTTGAGGAAGCGGCGACCAATGGCCTCCCAAAGTGGAGACTGGTTGTTTTCATCAAAGGGGGGCATGAGCTCACTATGCACTAATGGGCGAAACCTCTCTGGGTTGAGTCCCAGATAGAGAAAGCGCACAAAGGAGATCTGCTTTCCTAGTTTATGGGGATGGCCGCGATAATCAGGGTGCATGACTAAACTTCCAAGTTCAGTATAGCCATCTGTTTGTGTTCCCAGCTTTAGTGTGCCGTGGGTGCTGCCCATTTGCATGGAAGCGCAGTACTTCACTTCTTGTCCCACTGAGAGATAAAAATGTGGTTCTTTTTCAGTGCCGTGCAGAGCGTGAATCAGTGAAATTCCCACTACTTTTTTTTGCTGCAGATCTTCTAGGGCAAAAACATAGTAGTTTTGATCCAATTTCTGGGAGGGGTTGCGAAAACTTTTTTCAGAGCGGTGAATCAGTTGGGCGATTTTATCTTTATCGGAGGGAAGATTAATAAAGGTGACGAACTGACTGAGTTGAAACAGTTGCTCTAGATCATCACTCTTCACACTACGCAGGATAAACATGGTTCACTACTTTTGAATTTCTTTTAAAATCTCGGTTATGTTGTAGGCCTGTTCTGGGCGAAGGGTCAAGGGAAAGTAGAGGTGAAAACCATCGTGAGTGATTTGTTCAGGGTAGATCATCAACCCTCTGGCCCAAAAGTCATTCATTTGCAGTTTGGGTGAATGGTCGATGCTGAGCTTGAGTCCTTGTAGCTGAGCATTAGGAATCTGCTGGAAGATGGACTGCAATTGTTGGTAGCGTCCCTGGGCTTGCCACCAAGGTAATTGGGTTAAGACTTGCAGGTAATGGGCATAAAGCCATAATTTGACTGGGTCTGTGACTATTGGCAAATCTTGTTGCTGCGCGGTTAGGCCGTGTGTGAGCAGTTGATTTTTCAGCTGGGGCAAGGGCCAGTGCTCATTGCTCTGATCTGGCAGCGCTTGAGTGGACAGGCACCAGTTTTGCTCAATGCCTAAGAGCTGGGAAATCATTTGCTGAAAGTCATTTTGCGCTTGCTTTTCAATGTTTTCACCAGAGGAGAAATGAGCGCTGCAGCTGGCGGCTTTGAGCTCCAGCGGGGGATTGAGCCCCAGCGGATAAAACTCATGACGCTGTGTGAGGTTATAGGCAACTTTGTCAGGGCCACAAGCTTGCATGGCCTGATACCCTGCTTCATTCAATTGATTTTCAATCGGTGCGGAATTTGTTAGTTTTAATTGGTAAAGATTAAGACAACTTTGCAGCTGTTGGTTAAACTGTTCTAAATCAAAAGAAAGATAGCACCATTGAGGAGACATTTGTGAGTCATAGTAGCATAGAGCATGGGGAAAAGGCACTGCTAGATTTTTATAAAAATGAGCAGTTTCAAGAAGCTCTGGATTGGTTGCAAGAAGCAACATTGCCTGCGCCGGCACTGCATTACAATCAAGGTGTTTTTCATTACAAGTTAAACAATTTAGGTCAGGCCCGCTTTCATTTTGAAAAGGCGCAAAAGCTAGATTTTAGTCCCCACCTAGTAGAGGAAAACCTCAGTTTAGTGAAAAAGCAATTAGGCTATACCCATATGGAGCAACCAGTGGGGCCGTGGCAGAGCACCCAGTTTTTTTTCTGGAATCAATCATCGGAAGTTTTTCTTTTGATTTCTTTGCTGCTGCTATTATCGCTCTTAGTTTTGCTGAGAAAAACTTTTTGGAATTTTTCCAAGGTGTTATTACTCAGTCTTTGTTTTGTTCCACTACTGGTGAAGCTCGTTTTCTTTTCCTCGGTGCAAAAAGCAGTGGTGTTAGATGAGCGTGAGCTTTATTCCGGGCCTGCTCAGTTTTTTGAAACACTAGGAGTGGTGCCTGAGGGAGTTATGTTGCATCTAGGGCAAAGGCAAAAAGATTGGGTTTTTGTCTTACACCCCAAGGCCTATCGCGGATGGCTGCAATCAGAAGGGATAGGGACATTATGAATTTCAACTGTTTTTTACTTTCTCTTTTAGTCTTAATTTCAGCTTGTTCCTCTTCTGCTCCAGAGGGAAAAACTGAAGCGGAGGTTTTGTATAAAGAAGCCGAGCGTTTAATGGAGCGCAAACGCTATTTACTGGCCATTGAAAAATTAAATGAATTAAAGTCTCATCACCCTTATAGTTATTACGCTGTTCCCTCAGAGTTAAAATTGGCTGATATTTACTTTTTGCAAAAAAACTATATTGAAGCAGCCGGTGCCTATCTTTTATTTCGAGATATGCACCCAAAACACGAGCGCATTGATTATGTGATTTATAAAATTGCTGAATCCTATTTTAAGCAATTGCCTCCCACTCACGATCGAGATCTTTCCGTGGGCTTGCAGGCCATTCAATACTATGAGGAATTGATGCGCCTTTATCCTAATACCCAATACGCCGATGAGGCCAAGGCTAATTTTGCAGAGATTCAAAAATTATTGGCGCAAAAAGAGCAGTATATTGCCGATTATTATTTTAAGGTGAAGAATTATGAGGCGGCGAGTCATCGCTATCGCGCTATCTTGGCCGATTTTGCTGAAAATGAGAGTCTCATTCGCCATTCTCAA
>SKGZ01000148.1 GCA_007117175.1 Bacteriovoracales bacterium
AGTGATTTTTCTCCCTGGCAGTAATTAATATCTTGGCTCTTACTTGCAGATTGCCAGGCACTACTAGGAAAGTTTTTATCTAAGTCCACTTGATGAGAATTTTCTTTTCGTCCATCACAGTATCCATCGATATTGAGAACAGGGATCACAATTAAGGGCAAATCATGCATTTGATGATTTTTAGAGAGCCAAGTATAGAGCTCATTCAAAAGATATATTCCTTCTACCTCGTTTCCATGAAGACCTGCAATCAGATAAAGGTAGCGCTTATGTTGATAATCTGTCTTGAAAACTGGAATTTCTTGCCCTTCTAAACTTTTTCCTGGTCTCAGATCATCAAATATCATTTTTTCTTCTCTGCCTTAAAGACATAAACTGCTGATTGCCCTGGAGTTTCTTCGACCTCAACTTCTAATTGAGAAAACTCAAATCCATATTCTTGTTGGACCTGCTCTCTGATTTTTTGGCAAAGGTAGATGGCCAGCCTTTCAGCGCTGGTATTGCTTAAATCAAGAATCAGTGTGTCTTTTTTGGGTAGGCTGAAGTAGGATTCATCCTTAGTGATGAGTTGCCAGTTTTGATCATCATCTTTGATTTGCAAGTAAGGACAATTGCCGGGGATTAAAACCTTGTGATCCAAGCTATCACAGATACGTCTGACGATTGGCTTAATGTCCAAAAAGTCAAAAACCATATCATGGATTAGCTCTGGAGCCTCTCCTTTGATTTGCACCCTATAATTATGACCGTGAAGTGGTTCTCGGCTGCCGTCTTCAAACATTAAAAAATGAGCACAGGCAAAATTAAAATATTGTTTATAGACTTTTATGGAGTAGTCAAAGTTCAAACTCAATCCTTTTAGAACTTCAGTGTGTCATAGAAGAGCTAAATTTTCTACGGCCAAAATCCTTTGAATATGCGACAATAGGCTCTATAAAAATATTTTAGATTGACTGGGGTTCTTATGAAAAAATGGAGTGGGCAGGAGTTAGAAGAAGAGTTGCAAAGACAATTAAAGCTCTTAAAGTTCCAGACGGTTGAAATTACTCCGGAAAATGAATTTATTGAGATGTTAAAACATTCCTTATCCAGCGGTGTCCCTTTAAGGGTGAAGTGTGGTATTGATCCCACTGGCAGTGATGTGCATTTAGGGCATTGTATTCCCTATTTAAAGATGCGCCAGTTTCAAGATTTAGGGCATATTGGAGTGGTGGTGATCGGGGATTATACTGCTCAAATTGGAGACCCTTCGGGAAAAAATGAATCCAGACCTACTCTTTCAGCGGAGCAAGTCAAAGAAAATGCTCAGAGTTATTTAGAGCAAGTTTATAAAATTCTAGACCCTAAGCAAACTGAAGTCCGTTGGCAGTCAGAATGGTTCAATAAGGCAAGTTTGGCAGACTTACTAACTTGGGCCCATCAGACAACTGTTGCTAAACTCCTTTCCCACGATACCTTTAGGTTACGTATTGAGCAGCAAAGTTCACTCGGCCTTCACGAATTATTATACCCAGTCTTACAAGGTATTGATTCCGTTCATATTCAAGCAGATGTAGAGCTGGGGGGGAGTGATCAAAAATTTAATGTGTTAATGGGCAGAGATTATCAACGAGATGCTCAACAAAGGCCACAGGTTGCCATGTTATTACCCATTATTTTAGGGACTTGTGGAGTTGAAAAGATGAGTAAGTCTTTAAAGAATTATATTGGAGTTCTGGATGAACCATTTGATCAATTTGGTAAAGTGATGAGTATTCCTGATGACTTAATGTTGGATTGGGCTAAGTATGTTAGCCAGATGAATGAGCAGCAATACTTAGCTTATTCTGAAAAAGTAAAAAGTAATGAGTTGCACCCCAATGAGGCAAAAAAGAAATTGGCCAAGATGATTGTTGCCATCTTTCACGGATCTGATGTGGCTGATCAAATGCAGCAACAGTTTGAAACAGTTTTTGCCAAAAAGAAGCTTCCTGATGAAATTAATGAGTTTAAGATAACTGAACCGATGAAGGTCATTGATTTTTTAGTTCAATCTAAGCTTTGTCAATCTAATGGAGAAGCAAAGCGTATGATTCAGCAAAATGCGGTGAGTGTGGTGGAGGCAGAAAAAATTACTTCTTCTGATGCCAAAATTGATGCTGATTATCACCAAAAGGTGATTAAGGTGGGGAAAAGAAAATTCATGAGAGTGATTTATGAATAAAAAGCAAGCCTTGCGTCTGTTAAAGGAGATGACGGATCACTTTCAAGATCCCAAAGTTACAAAGGCCTGTGACTTGTTAATACAAAAAGTTTCAGAACTAAGTGATCAGGTTATTGATCAAAAAGAATTTCCATTGCCAAAACAATTGCAGGCCAAGAATGATTTCGCCCTTTATACTGATGGAGCTTGTCGAGGAAACCCGGGACCAGGTTCTTGGTCTTGTTTTGCCACTGACCATCAAGGAAAGATGCTTTTTGAGTATTCAGCTTTTCAAGATTTGACCACTAATAATCAAATGGAGTTAATCGCGGCCATTGAAGGATTCAAAGAATTAAAGGAAATTGGCAGTGGGGCAATGAATATTTATCTTTTTAGTGACTCACAATATGTTTGCAAAGGAATCACTGAGTGGCTAGCTTCATGGAAAAGAAGAGGATGGAAGAAGTCTGACGGGAAAGCTCCAGATCACCTTGCCTTATGGCAGCAGCTTGATCAAATCTTGCAAGAGCAGGTTTTTCAAAAAGTTGAGTGTCACTGGGTGAGAGGGCATGCCGGGCATCCACAAAATGAATACTGTGATAGACTATGTAATGAGATTTTAGATAGGGAGCAAACTCTATGATGAAATTAATTTTAATCTTATTTCCATTGTGTACATGGGCAACCTGCCAGTTAGATTCTAAATTTGAATACATCTCTCTTTCTGCTCCGGTCACTTCTTTTTTTGAACAATTACAAATTCTCAATGACACTTCCTTGAAAGTCATCTCACACTTTCATCCTACCAAGGGATTTGGGGGAGAACGTTGGCAGGGAGGAATCTATCTACCAGTTAAAAAAATTCGCTCTATACAGGCTCCCACTGTCTTGTTTTTTGATCAAAGTCAGGAGTTAAGAAATCTTCTTAATCAAGAACAGGTGAGCGAAAAAATTCAGGCAGTTGAGATTGCCACCGCACAAAAACCTCTTGCGACCATTTTTTCGGAATTAAAAGAGCAACTTATTCCCTATTTAAAAAATTGTTCATGGCAAATTAAAAAACTTGAAAATCAATTAGCCCAAGCAGAAGTTCTTTACCAGCAGGTGGAAGAAAAGAAAGATAAGGTTTTATTTTTCTTGGGAGAAATTAAGGAAAATCAATATCCTAATAAATTAGTGAATAATGATTTATTTGTTTCAGAGTTAAGAAAGCGAAATCTTTTTACTGCTTACCCCGCAGACTCTGCCTACGTGGATTGGTCTGCTAAAATTCTCGGTCAATTTGAGGCGAAATGGTTTGTAGGACTCTCTGATCGCTGCTCTAAAGCAGAGTTTAAAACTGAGGGGCAAAAGCTAAACTTTTGCCACCCTCGCGTCTTTATACCTGGAATCGATCAAGTAGAAGTGATGGAAAAATTTCTTTCTCAGTGGCAAAAAGTGATCCACTAGGCGAGTATTTTCTTAACGCGGTCAAATTCTTTAGTGGAGATCACTGACTTGGGATTTTTCTTTTCCTGTGCGGCCATTTTTCTCATTTGCACCACTCTTTCTTTGCTAGGAGGGTGAGTACTCATGGCATCAGCAAGAGTGCTCATCAGTTTATTTGGGCCTTGGCGGTGTTGTTGCTCCATTTTTAATAATTTTTCATAAAAGAGACCAACATGATCTTTGCTATACTGACTGGCCACAGTGGTGCGAAAACCGACTCGGTCCGCTTCCATTTCATCTTCACGGGAATTGGCCATAAAAACGTATTTTTGAATTAAGAGTCCTCCGCCTGCACCAGCAGCAGCTCCATAAGTCGCCGCTCTGGCCATACACTCTCTGTACTTAGGATCACTTCTTTGGCAGAGAATCTTGCCAAGAGCAGCTCCGCCCACTCCTCCCACTAAACCGCCACCTAACGCGTACCAAACAGATTTTTTTTGTGCCTTTTTGGCCGCATCCATTCTTTCAGCAGTGTGCCTTGCCACCACATGGCCAATTTCATGACCAATCACTCCCGCTAATTCGGCCTCTGTTTCGGCCATCTTGACCAGTGGAGCAGTGACCATGATTTCGCCTGCTGGCAGGGCAAAGGCGTTGACCATATCCACATCCACCAGTGTAAAGCGGTATTGATAGGGATTATCGGCAAGTTGATTGGCCTTAACAATTTTATGCCCCAACTCAGAGATATAGCGATTAGCCTCTTTATTCTTATGGGGTGGGTAGTCTTTCTTCATTTGTGGTAGCACTTCCTGGGTTAGCCTTTGCTCGTCTTCAACTGTTAAGGTAGTCTCTTGCCCAGTATTGTCCCCTTCGCGATATCTGGTCTTCTCTCCAGTGGCACAGGCGGCAATTAAAAAAGGAGCGGCTGCTAAAAAATTTCTTCGCCCTAGCGGTGTTTTCAGTAAATACTTTAATTCTTTTTCCAAATGATTGAGTGCAGATAGAGGATCCATTTCACCCATAAGAGACTCCTTTGCATTGAGTTATTCTAGAAATATCATAATGATTTTGTTAGAGTTGTGAATGGCCTGGTTAGAAATTAAGCATCCGATTGCGATTAATGAGCAAGTGACTCTGCCGGCCATGACTGTTGATCAGCCAATAGCTTTTTTATTGGGAGCCAATGGAATAGGTAAGAGCACTTTAGTCGGTTATTTGAAGTCTTTAGATCGAGCTCAGCAAATGGTCTTTGCAGATCAAGGAGAGCTGAGTTTTTTTCAGAATCCTCGAGTGGAGCAAATCACAGCATTGATTGAGCAAATCTTTGGTCAAGAAGCCAGTCATGACTTTTCCCAATACTTGCAGCAGTATCAAATACCCACTCACCAAAGTTGGAGTCA
>SKGZ01000167.1 GCA_007117175.1 Bacteriovoracales bacterium
ATTTTTTTCGCTTGTAGGGATTGAGTCGTTGCCAGCAGACTTGGTCGGCACCCCATAATTAAACGCTTCATAAGAGGCTAGATTAGCTGGATTTGAGGAGATTGTGAAGTGATTGCATTGCCGTATAGCCTTTGTTTGTCTTCTTTTTGGTGAAACCACTCCACTCGCTTTTCTAGTATAGTTAAGATGGCCTTCTTGGCAGCAATGATTTTTTGGATTTTTTGACGTTCTCTTAAGGCACCTGCTTGATAAACGTCTTCTAGGTTTCTGATTCGTTGATCTTCAAGTCCCGCTTTTTTAATCAGTGATGGAGAACTGAGATCAACCAGCATCCCTTTAGGGTGGCGCTGCCTCCATGCCTCAAAACTTTTTTGGCAAAAAAGGTCAGTCGCTTCGCTGCTAATGGTATTGATGATAAAAGGAAATTGAGAATAGTTCTTAAAGCGCTGCCAATTCAATAGTCCTGCTCGGTGTTGTTGCGCCAGTGACTCAACCTTCTTTTCATTTCGAGCTGAAAGAGTAATTGGATAGTACTTACAAAGATATTGAGTGATCTCTTCTGCCATTTGTCCAGAGCCTGAAATTAAAATAGTAGAATGGGGCGAAGATTGTTGAATGTGGGGTTGAAGCATTTTTCTGACAATCGAGCCATAGGTTCTTTGTCCAAGACCCACTAAATAATCTGTGCGTAAAGATTTTGCATCTAAGAAGAGTTTTTGCAGCACAATGCTAATCATTTTATTGCGGTGATCAGACAGTAGGTAATGGTTATAAGCATCCTTAAATTGTCGGACAATTTCATGCTCTCCAATTAATTTACTTTTAAGCCCACAAATAGTCTCTAGTAACCATTCATAGGCTTGAGCCCCTCGATACACTTGCCATTCAGCATTTTGACAAAATTGAGGAGGCAAAGTGGCCAGCAAAAGTGTTCTTTGACATGTTTGCAAAGTAAAACACTCAGATGGTAAAACGGCCTTTTCAGCATGAGAAAGCTTATAATTTTGCCGATGGCATAAAAATAGATTATTGATCATACAAAACTATCATAGGGAATTTTTAACCAAAATATGTCACAGAATTGTAGAAATGTTATAATTGAAAAAAATTCTATCAATTATGGAGCAAAGCGTTAGATGGAGAAATTATACACTCAGGTTTTTGAGTACCCCTTATTGCAAGAGTACCTTGAGCAAAGTGGGGTGAATCCAAAGGATGTGTATAAAATTGTCAATGAGATCCATGGCTCTTTTAATGACACTATGGTTGGTTACGGGGTTAAGATTTTAGAGCACTCCTTTGCCAAGCTCTACGATTCTGTTAATTTATCAACATTCCCAGGTCTTGATCTTTATCAGCTAAGAAAAAAATATCACATCGTCTTAGTTCCCAATCACCAATCCCACGCAGATTATATTGCACTTAATTATTTGCTTTTTCGTCAATTTAAAGTTCCTGTGCACATTGCCAGTGGGATTAATTTAAATATTTTTCCCATAGGGACCTTTTTTAGAAATATGGGGGCATTCTTCATTAGACGTTCTTTTGCCCAAGACCTGCTTTATCGTAGGACATTTGAAGGCTATTTATATTACTTACTCAAAGAGCACAAGGTTTTAGAGTTTTTCTTTGAAGGGGGCAGATCGAGGACAGGAAAGCTTTTGCCACCTCGCTTTGGCCTATTTCAAATGATTTTAGAGGTTCATTCCCACCTTCCATCGGCTAAGCCACTTATGTTTGTTCCTGTTTCCATTGCCCATGAACATGTGCCAGAAGAAAGATCACATGAAAGAGAGCTGTCTGGAGCTAAGAAGAAAAAAGAAAAAACAACGCAATTATTAAAGCTTTTTAAGCTGTTTACAAAAAAACTTGGTTCTATCCATATTTACTTAGGTGAAGGAATCATTATTAATGGTAAAGAGCAAGATGTTAAGGCCCAGACCCAGATGATTGCTTTTAATTGTTTCCGCTCAGTGGGGTCGGCTATGCCTGTGACTCCCACTTCTTTGCTGGCCCTGGTCTTATTAGATGAAGCTGCTGGCGCTCTGACTTGGGAGCAAATTGAGTATAAGTGTAAGGAGGTGATCTCTTTTGCAAAGCGCTTTCAAATCCCTTTGACTCCTTCTCTTGCTAGTAACGAAAAACGGTCTGCCACTCTTAAGAATGCTCTCAATCTTCTTATCAGAAATAAAAAAGTAGAAAGAATGGAGCGGGAAAAACTCAATCATACCTTTTATACTGTCCGGGATGATGGTCGAATTAAATTGAGTTATTTTAAAAATATGATTTTACATCACTTCCTTGTGCCTTGCTTGATTAACAACACATGGTTTAATGCTTTCACTGGGAATATTACCACTGTAAAGCAACTGGTCCAATACCTTATTATTAAAAGAAGGGAGTTGAAATTTGAATTTTATTTGCCTCCGGTGAAAGAAATGTTTGCGCAGGCAATGGAGATTATCTCATACGCAGTTGGTAGACCTATTTCTAATTTTGAAGAGTGCTTTAAACTTTCCTCCACTGAATTTTATCAAATTGCGCAAAGAGTTCAGTTTTTCTCTACCGCCTTAACTTCAATTTATGAGTGTTATTATTGCTCACTACTGAGTCTAAGACATTTTTTGCAAGAAGGAGTGAGTTTTTCTATAGAAGACTTTATCCAGGTCTCTCAAGAGATTCATCAAATTGAGCTAGAGCACGGTCGTGTCGTTAGATATCCTGAAAGCAAAACGGTGCCAACACTTAAAGAGTCTCTCAAGTATTTTTGTCATATTGGGATTTTGCAGTTAACTGAGGATAAAAAATATCATGTGATCAATGAGCAAAAATTAACTGACAAAATCGAAAAATTTGCCAAAGATATTAATGATCAGCTAGTTATTAATTTAAAATTTAGCGCTACACATAAATTTTAAGGAGCATGGAAGAGTTTGCAGCGGTATTTTAGATCTTCAAAAAGATTTTTAAGTGTTTCATTGAAAAAAATTGATTTTTCATGGACTATGGCCAATCAAAAGATTCAACACACAGTTTTAATCACTCCCCAATGGCAATTATCCAATAGTTATCATTGGATTCTCTCTAGCGACTCAGAGATTTTCTTTGCCAGGGAGATTTTGGGGCCTGCCTTGATGCTAAAGAGTAATTCTTTGAGTTATCAGATCAGAAAGTCTGGCCTTTATCAACGACACCACCAGCAGTGGGATCCCCGGCTCTTAAGCAGTGATCAGCTCTTGAGCTGGATTGAGCAAAAAGAGAGGCAGACTGGAGCTAAAGGGGAGGATTTTTGGTTAGCTTTTAATCACCATGGGGCTTTTTTTGTAGATTTTTTAAGTAAAGAGTTGCCACTAGATCACTGTTCAAGGTAAAAAATCAATGAGGTTTAATATCTTTTTATTGAATGGGAGGAGTTATTTCAAGTTCAAAAGATTTTAGAAGAGGAATGTTTAAAAAGGAAACTGGCCCAAGAGTGAACGAGCAGATTCGCTGCTCTGAGGTCCGTTTAATTGGAGCTGATGGACATCAATATGGAGTTGTCTCTATTCATCAAGCTCGGCTGATAGCCGATGATGCTGGTTTAGACTTAATCGAGGTTTCACCCAATAGTTCACCACCAGTAGTGAAAATCATGGATTATGGTAAGTATAAATACCAAAAGCAAAAGAAAGAAAGTGATGCCAAGAAGAAGCAGGCAACTGTGGAGGTCAAAGAAATTAAATTCCGACCTAATATTGAAAAACATGACTTGGATGTGAAACTTAAAAAAATTGATAAGTTCTTAAAAGAGGGTGATAAAGTTAAATTATTAATGCAGTTTCGAGGCCGAGAGATGGCCCACCAAGACATAGGGCGTGAAAAATTTAATGACATACTGCAGCAAGTTTTAGGTCTAGGGGCCACTGTTGAATCAGATCGCAAGCAAATGGGAAATAGGATTTTTGCCATGGTCGCTCCAGTTAAAAAATAATAAATTTTCTTTGACATTTTTGGTAAAACATTCCAGAATCACTCACTTAATTGGCTTAAAAAGGGTTATTGGTTATGAGCAAGATGAAAACACGTCGCGCAGTTGCAAAAAGATTTTCCTTAACGGCAACAGGAAAAATTAAATATCAAAAAGCAGGAAATCGCCATATTTTAACTAAGAAAAATAGGGCCTTAAAACGAGAGAATCGTAAAACTGCTTATGTGCACGCGAGTGATCGGCACAATGTGATGAATTGCTTGCCCTACCAGCATTAAAATTGAATTCAACTGCATGGGTCCTAAGTGCTTTCAATGCCCCCTGCAGTCTAAATAATGAAGGAGAAAGATTATGGCACGTGCCAAAGGTGGTTTTAAAACCAGAAGAAGAAGAAACAAAATTTTAAAGCAGGTGAAAGGTTTTAGCTTTGATCGTAGAACAAAGTTTAAGCACGCCTCAGAAACATTAAAACGGGCCCTACATTATCAATACAAGAGTCGCAGATTATTAAAAAGAGATATGAGAAGTCTATGGATTACTCGTATTAATGCTGCAGCTCGCGACTTAGGAACGAGCTATTCTCAATTGATGAATCAACTCAAGCAAAGCAATATTGCCATTAATCGCAAGATGCTGGCAGAGTTGGCTGCCACTGAGCCTCAGGCCTTTGCTGCTGTTGTGCAAGCTACAAAATAAAGTAAAATAAATTTAATTTAACGCGATTAAATAACCCATTGTTTTCAGTGGATTCCATCGGCAATTGCTGCTAAGCTATTATTAATAGACATGCTCTTAGTGATGATTTTTCAGGGAGGAAAATCTTATGAGTTTAACCAAAGCTGATATTGTCGAGCGGGTGTTCAAGGAAGTGGGACATTCAAAAAAAGAAGCAGCAGATCTAGTCGACATCGTTTTTAACATTATTAAAGAAACACTTGGCAAGGGTGAGAAGGTTAAGATCTCGGGATTTGGTAATTTTTCCATTCGTG
>SKGZ01000213.1 GCA_007117175.1 Bacteriovoracales bacterium
ATTCTTTTCTTTAATTTCTCAAATTGCTTTTTTTGAGTAAAGGTCAAATGAAAATGATCAAACTGCATTTCTTCTGTGGTACTTGCAGCGAAGGCAGCTGATTGCCATAAGCTTTGGCTGGCCTGATAAAGTTTTTGCGAGTAATCCGCAGCCTGATCCATTACACTTTGACAAAAATCCTGCTGGGTTAACTCATCGGCAACCACCTTAACGCTAGTCCAAGGAAGGCCAAATAGTTGAGCGGCCCTGGCCAGCGACCATAATTCTCGATCCACCAATGGAGCAAAAACAGAGAGCTCTTTTTTTTGCTGCACATCCTTAACTCTAAAATCTACACTAAGACAATCCAGCCTCGGCAATTGTAAATCAGTCTGGCCAGAATAACTTTGAAACTGCAGCTGATCTCCGTGCCCGTAAACCGTTCGCACCTGAAAGCATGAGCCACTGGTTAAATCATCCGCCAAAGCTCCGACCACTCCCACATTAATGACTTGACTCACCTCTGGATGAGTGGCCAAGAATGCGCTGACACATTCCAAGCTGCGGTAAAGACCTTCTCCAGTGATCAGTAAATAATAGTGATCAGTCTTAAAGCATTGACCTAAACGCCAGGGCACACTAGACATTTCATCTGCTTGCCTCCAAGCTATGACTTCGCCCC
The DNA here is from genome assembly GCA_007117175.1 of Bacteriovoracales bacterium. Taxonomy (GTDB): domain Bacteria; phylum Bdellovibrionota; class Bacteriovoracia; order Bacteriovoracales; family Bacteriovoracaceae; genus SKGZ01. Next base: position 662 of record SKGZ01000213.1, read on the forward strand.
TATGGGCCGCTACCAGCAAATACATGAAGCCATCAAAGCAAATTTTAAGGACTTAGGCAATGACTCAAACCATAAAAAACCAATTGATTCAAAACTCTCGCATCAGCTTTGGCGCTGCCAGCATTAGCGGAGAGGGAGGAGGCTATGGTTTTGGCCCTATCAGTGAAAAAGATGCAACGCAGCTGATCCATTACGCTGTGGATAAAGGGCTTAACGTCTTTGATTCGGCTCCCATCTACGGCTTTGGACTGAGCGAAAAAAGATTAGGCAAGGCCCTGAAGTCAATGCGTGAAAAGGTCATTCTCACCTCTAAAAGTGGAGTGAGCTGGCATGAAAATGGTCGGGTCAATATGAGCAATGATCCCCAGCTAACTGAAAAAATGCTTTTGCAAAGTCTCAAAGACTTACAAACTGATTATATCGATCTGTATTTCATTCACTGGCCAGATGAGAAAGTGGATATTCGCCGCCCGATGGAAGTGCTGGCCCGCTACCAAGACAAGGGGGTGATTAAAGCATTAGGACTTTGCAATACCAATCTGCAAGATCTGCACAAGGCCCAACAGATTGCCAATATTGAAGTTATTCAAAGCGAGTACAATCTTTTTAATCCCCAAGTGGAAGTTGAGATCCTGCCCTATTGTCAAGAAAAGCAAATCACCTTTATGGGTTGGGGCACACTCGACAAGGGAGTGCTCACTGGCCAGTACCAACTCAATAAAGAGCGTGATGTGAGTGATTGTCGCCGCTCAGCTCCTTGGTGGAAGAAATCCACCGTGGAAAAGAAATTACAACTTTTTCAGCAGATTTTCCCGCTTATTCCTGAAGGTTATGGCCCACTTGATCTGGCCATCAGCTTTAGCTTGAAAAACTATCCTCAATCCACCGCCCTCTGTGGAGCCAGGAGTCCTCAACAATTAGATCAATTACTGGCCGCTCTCAAAAACGTTGAGCAGTTTCAGCAGAAAATGGATTGGCCGGCCTTAGAAAAGCTATTGCTAAAATCCAACCTTTAGGCCATACTGCATCATTATTGGATTTCTTTAGTGGGCCTGTAGCTCAGTTGGGAGAGCGCATCGCTGGCAGCGATGAGGTCGCAAGTTCGATCCTTGTCAGGTCCACCATTCATTAATTCTCAACTGATATTTAAAACGGTGGTTGAAAAGTTGAACCTGTTGATTCAGCCGGATAATAAACTGGTCTTTGAAAGGCAAAGCCATTCATAATGGCCAAGAACCCTCTTCTTTTCAACATAATGACCCCTTCTTCTTCAGTGATGGCCGAGCGCAGAAGGTTTTTAAATTTTAAGCTACGAGTTATGGAGTTAGATAAGACAGGTCTTACAGGCAAGGTTGCCACATCCGCTGCTAAGGTAATAGGAGTGGCCAGAATCTTAAGAGCTAATTCTAGATCACTGGGGTTGCGCCAGTCTCCTGATAAAAGCATAAATAAGGTTAACGTTGGAAACATATAGTCGGGATCACCATTTCTAAATTCTCGTCTAAACTGCCTTCTGATCTTTCTCATTTCTCTTCGGTCGGTGACCACAAAGATATCGACAGATTTAGCATAGTGACTAATTTCATTATTGCGAACAAAAACTTCAACTAATTGGACCGCTTGGCAGCCATCCTCAGTTCGAACTACACAGTGCATACGCATTGTTCGCTCATCATCGTTATCCTTGTCAGTTTTCTTAAACTTAATAACCTTGCCAACCAAATCAAGTCCATCAAGGTTAACATCATAGACTTCCTTGGCACTGAGGTGCATAGAAATTAAAAGTGATAAAGATGCTAGAATCTTCATAGTCTGTTCTCCTTAATACTCTCCATTATAGCGGCTCAAAAGAGGACTTGGATCTCAGAAGATCAATTTTACAGACACTGACTCATTTTTAGACAGTTTTACTTATTACCAAGGTCAGGCATACAGATCGGTTGCTCATGATAATTATAGGTTTGCCTTGTGTGTAGGAATAAACCTAATCCACTCTGTAGATAAGTGAGTGAAAATAGGAAAGGAACCTGTGCTGAGCAGTGGGCAATCCAAGATGTCTTTCCTCCTGAACCCTTACCGGGACAGGGCAAATGCTCATCGTGCCAGAAAAAATTAACATTCTCTAGTTTTGGATTATTACCATGACAATACACAACACTTGGCCGAGGAGAATGAATTGTCCGACAAAAGAGTGTAATAGTATTGCCGTGGAGTAAAAGACCAGTTGGTAGATCTCCCCCCTCACAGGCCACAGTGCTGTCAGCGGTGGAAACTTGACCACTATAACTCTTCTCAGCACCAGAGAAGTTATTAAAACTTGGTCCCACTGGAAGATCTGCACACTGAACCTGGTACCCCACCGTTCCGTAGGGAGAGCTCGGATCACTGGCATGATAGGCAATATAAGTTTGAAATCCAACCACCCCACTCATGTACTGGTTCTCAGCACATTTTTGTGGTGCAGGAGGCGGGTCAAAGTCTTTATCAGGCTCTTCATCAACCTCATCGCTTGCATCCGCGCCTGGAAGATTTCCGCAAAGATAGCTAATTCTGTTATTTTCAACAGTACTTCCTGTCACCACCATTCCCTCAGGGCATCCTGCTCCAATAAATGAATCCTTAAAGGCATTGAATCGGCTAATCTCGTTATAGTTGGCAACACTCCTATGATGGTTCTGATCAACAGTCGGATTAGTGCTAATAACAGTATCAAGGGGTATACACTGTCCATGATGGCAATAATAGCGATCATCACAGTATGAAACACAGGTCCCATCGTGCTCACTGTACTCCCCACACATTGAGTTACACATATTATTTAATTTGACCAGAAAGTTAGAGGCATCATTAACACCTAAACAAACCCACTCATTATTATTCTTAAGTGCTAAAACAATTGGAATTGTTCGCGCTATCGTTTTAGGACCTATCGACTTCCCTAGCCTTTCTAATTCTACAATTAAATTTAATTCTGTCTCATTTTCTCGCTGGATTGAAACGGAGAGAAGTGAAACCTTATCATTGTAAACCTGTCCCAACGTAATGGCATCAAAAGGATCCTCTGTACTTTGTCCGCGAACTTGCTTAAAAACAAAATCTTCCAATAAAACTTTATCACCAGAACTTAAAGTCTCATTAACTTGCTCAACATACTGATCAAGAGTTACTTGACAAGCATAGGGATTGCTCATAATTTTCATTAGCCGGTTTTGAAAAAGCTGAGCATCTAAGTTGACATCTCCTGTTCTCTTATGAGTGCTCATCACATCAAATTGCTTCATCATAATCACACTTAAGATGCCTAGCAGCCCCATGGCTGCCAGTATTTCCAACATGCTAAATCCGCCCTGTTTGATCATGAAATATCCCTTGTAATTGATACCTCTATTGTACAAGACTGTTTTTTATCCACCGCATAAGGTAAAATATTGCCTATGCAAGAACGAACCCTACCCCTACGAGATTATACTCTTGAGAATGATCTGCTAGTGATGAGTGAAGAGTACCTATTGAGTCGCGGCTTTTGCTGCCACAATCAATGTCGTCATTGTCCCTATGACCAAACAAGAAGTGGACCAAAGGTGATTAGCTTTGTTCCGTCAATGACAGAAACACTCTTAGCTGCTGGTGTTCAAGTGGTGGGACGAACACGCTATTGCCTGCATGCCAAAGATTTAGTGAGTTCGATTCCTATTGTGGGTGGAACTAAGGATTTACAAGGATCAATACTGGAAAAGCTCAATGCTGACTATGTGCTACTGGATAGAGAAGAAAATACTAAAGAAATGAGCAATAGCATCAAAAGTCATATTCTCTGTACTCACGTGGAATCACTTGAGTCTTTAAGCAAAGATTTACAGGCCTTAGCATTATCTCTAAAGAATACTAAACTTAATCACTATGCAGCCAGGATTGATCAACTTCCCTCTGGGCAATTGAAAGAAATTCCAGTTCAAAAATGGTGGAGACAAAACAGTCAAAGCCAAAAAGTAGCCTACCTTATCTGGAAAGATCCATGGATGGTGATCACAGCTGAAACTTTTATTGGTTCCGTCATTGCTCAATTAGGTTTTGAACTATGGGCTCCAAAAGGTCGTGGGAAATACCCCCAAATAGACCTAACAGAAATTCCTAGTGATGTCTGCCTACTCTTTTCTTCTGAACCCTATCCATTTGAGAAATTTGAAAGTAAATTTTTGGCAATGGAGTTACCTCACAATGCTGCTTTGGTGGATGGAGAGAAATACAGTTGGTTTGGCTTAAGATCTATTCGTTTTTTGGAGG
>SKGZ01000111.1 GCA_007117175.1 Bacteriovoracales bacterium
CCAAGAGCGGATCAACTATTGAGGGCCTCAGTTTAAGATTGATTTCGCGCTGGATCGGTATTTAAAGAATTATTCTAAGGGGATGTTGCAAAGAATTGGAATGTTGGCCAGTTTAATTCACCGGCCGCGATTAATTATTCTAGACGAGCCATTGTCAGGGTTAGATCCAGTGGGGCGCAAAGAGATTAAGGACATTATTAAGAAAATTAATAAAGAAGAGGGGATCACTGTTTTCTTTAGTAGTCATATTGTTTCTGATGTGGAGGAGATCTGCCACGACACTATTTTTATTAAGGATGGTCAGTTAGTTTACCAAGGGGCAGTGGATCAATTACTGAGAGAAAATTCAGAAAAAAGGGTGACCATTAGTTATTATCAAAAGGGACAATTGCAATATAAGGAAGTTCAAGAAGATGTGAATGCTCAGTTGCGTTGCTTAATTGAGCAGGGGGCAGAAATTTTTGAGGTGAATGCCAATCGCCCTTCTTTAGAGGAAATTATTTATAAAATATGAAAAATTGTTTATTGGTGGCCAAGTATTCATTTCGTGAAGTGATTAAGAGCAATATCTTATTTTATGTGGCATTGCTGGGGGTTGCCTGTCTTGGACTTATTTTAGTAGCCAAGGAATTTACCTATCAGACCACGGTTCGAGTGACGCTGGATGTGGGTTTAGGTTTATTGACGGTGAGTTGTAATATCATCGCTATTTTCTTGGGAGCCAATTTGGTGGCCAAGGAGGTGGAGTCCAGAACAGTCTATATGATTATTTCTAGACCTGTCAGCCGCAGCTCTTTTTTGATCGGTAAGTTATTGGGTTTAAATACTTATTTAGTGGTCAATACTCTAGTTTTATCTTTTTTAACTCTCAGTGCTTATTTCTTCTCAGGAGGAGAGTCTCAAAGTTTAATCTATTGGAATTTACTCTTTATTTTTATGGAGGCTTCTATATTATTGGTCTTGGTGGCTTTGTTTTCTCTTATTACTAATGTGCATTTGACAGTGTTATTCTCCATTGTGCTTTTAGGTGTGGGGCATGCCATTGAGGATGCTTTGGGAGCTAAATTTCTACAGGGCGCACCTTTGTTAAAGCAATTTTTAGAGGTGGCCCATTGGGTGTTGCCTGCTTTTTATAAATTAAATATCAAGGATTTTGTTTTATATCGCCATGAATTACCATGGGATTATCTTATCAAGCATTTGGCCTATGGGGTGATGTATATGATGGCCTTAGTGTTTCTCAGTGTAGGCATTTTTAATCGTAAGAATTTGGATTAAGTTTTGATTTACTTATTTGCCGTCTTTGGTTTACTGATCGGAAGTTTTCTCAATGTTCTTATTTATCGTTTGCCATTAGAGCAAGATTTTGTTTTTAAGAGGTCTCATTGTCCTCAGTGCCAGCAGTTAGTGCAGTGGTGGATGAATATTCCTGTGCTGAGCTATTTATTTCTTCGGGCCAAGTGTTTTTATTGTCAGCGCTTAATTCATTGGCGCTATCCATTGGTGGAGCTTTTAACTGGAGTGATGGCCCTCTACTTAGCTCCCCAGTCTTTAGAGATGGCCGATTTACTAGTCTTTGCTTTTCAATTCAGTGTTTTCTGTTTGCTTCTTTGTCACTTTTTTATTGATTTAGATCATTATCTGCTATTGGATTCACTGAATCTAATTTTATTGGCCCTCATGCTTGTTTATAGTTACTTACATTTTCCATGGACCCATTGGGTGTTTGGGGCGGTGCTTGGCTTTGGTCTGACTTTATTAGTGACTTGGGCCTTTTATCGTTATAGCGGTAAGGTGGGACTAGGCGGGGGAGACATTAAACTTTTTGGTATTTTGGGTCTGTATTTAGGTCCTATTGATGTGTTAAATAATTTGCTCTTGAGTTGCCTACTGGGAATAGTGATCTTTGGGGCGATGATGCTGTTGCGAAAGCAGCAAGCAGATCAGCCCATGGCCTTTGGCCCGGCTATTTTGGTGATTGCCTTTATGCAAATCTATTTTCCAAACTTGATTTCTTTGATCTATCTTTATTAGCTTTGTATAAATCCTTGAAACTTGGTTTTGACTCCCCCTATAATAAATAAACAAGGGTTAATTCATGAGCAGTTCTAAGGAACAATTACAGGCAATTTTTAATCAAGTAATGCAATTGGCAAGTACTTCATTGGTTGGAGTCGATATTGGTGCGGGATTCATCAAGGTTTGTGAGCTCACTAAGAGTGGTATGAAAGGTGTCGCCATTAAGGGATTTGGTATGGCCCCTATTCCTGAAGGAGCAGTCTTAGACGGGGAAGTTCACAATGAAGAGGATGTGATTGCCGCTTTAAGGGAAGCTTTAAAAAATGCCAAGATTCGCTCCAAGAATATTTGCTTTGGAATTGGTGGCCCTGATTGTGTGGTGAGAAAAATGTCTGCTCCCCATGGAAGTGATCAAGAGATTATGGATCATATCACTTGGGAGTCTGAGCAATACATTCCTTTTGGGATTGATAATGCAGAGGTCTCAGTGCATATCATGAAGAAAACTGCTGCCGAGATAAGGGATGTCATCATGGCCGCGGCTCGTCTAGACAGTTGTGAGTACTATGTGGATTTTTTTAAGGAATCTGGTTTTAATTTAAAGATCATTGATATGCAATTATTGGCGCTGATCAATATCTTTGAACATAATTATTCAGATGTGATGGCAGAATTTAGGGAAGGAACTCTCTTAGTTGATTTTGGTTCTCAGTACACCAAACTGGTGGTTTATAAAAACGGTATTCCGCTGTTGACCAAGTGGTTGCAGATCGGTGGAATCACCGTCACGGAAGAACTGCAAAAAGAAATTGGTTTAAGCTATAGTGAGGCCGAAAATCTAAAGTGTAGTCGCGATGAAGAGGGCAATTACCCTGAAGAGGTACTAGAAACCATTAAGGTGGTGGTAACGAAGATGGTGATGGCCATTTCCGATGCGGTTAATATTTACACTCACTCCTCATCAACCGATCGTTTGCATCGATGTTTGGTCAGTGGGGGGAGTTTACAATTACCAGGGGTGATGGAGGCTCTCAGTGAAGTTCTTTCCATACCGGTAGAACCCTTGGATCCCTTGAGAAAAATTGACATAAAAATGAAGCAAATGCCTGTGGGTTTAGAGGAGCAATTGCCCTATGTCGCTCCTATTGCTATGGGGCTTGCTTTGAGGAATTTTGAGAAATGATTAAGATTAATTTAAAGCCCAGTGCCGCGCAAGAAAGCGCCTTTTTAGGCGGCATTGATATTAATCTGATTAACTTTAAGTTTCTCATCATTGCCATTGTTTTGATTACTATTCCTCAGTGTGTGTTTGAGTCAGTCACTTCCAGTCAGATTGAAAAGATTAATGTTCAAGCACAGGAGATACAGCAGGAAATAGCCCAGTTAACCAAGAAGGAACAAGAGCTGAAAGAAATACAAGAAAAAATGGATGAGCTTAAGGCGAAAGAAAAAGCAGTGATGGCTAGATTAGAAATTATTCAAGAGGTAGTGAGTGTTCGAAAAAATCCTATGAAGATCCTTCATGAGTTGGCGCTAGCAATTCCCAGTGATGTTTGGTTGGAAGAAATTTTCTACGAAGGTGATAAAATTATTTTTAAAGGCAACGCCATTGATTATAAGAGCATTGGGATATTCATAGAGGGACTCAATCGAATTGTTTTCTTTAATCGTCAAGTTAACCTTGATGATTACTCCACAGTGACTTTGCCCGAGAGTAAACGCAGGGTGGAGCGATTCCAGGTCACTGCAAAAATTGAGAGGTATGAATAGTGGATAAAATTCTACCTCACTTACATTGGATCTTGTTACTCTATGGAGGCTGGAGTTTCTTTGAAGCCTACGAAGATTATGAGGTGAATTTACAGATGGCAGAAACTCAGCTGTCTTCAGTTGAAGCTAGTTTAATGGCTAAAAAAAGAAGAGTTCAAGAAATAGAGAGTTATCAAAAAAGAATGGAAGAGTCTGAAGAGGATCTTAAAAAAGTAGAGGTGGAACTAGAAAAGTTAAAGGCGAGCTTAATCTCAGATGGTGAACAAACAGAGGTCTTACAAGATTTATCAAATGAGGGAAAAGCATTGAATATGCAAAATCTAAGCTTTAATCCCAAACAAAAGATATCTAAAGGGCTTTATTTTATTAATGCAATGGAGATGAAGGCAACTGGAACGTACTTGCAGATGTTAATTTTCTTTGAACGACTAGGTCATGCTGACCGAATTTATAATATTAGCAGTCTTAAACTGATCGGCGAGAAGGGTAAGACTGTCGGTCGATTAAATTTTGTAGAGATGGACACCATTATCGAGACTTACCAGTACAATGAAAACTTTAAGGACCAAGATTTAAAACTTGAAGAGAGCCAGCAAGCCAAAGGTGATCCTGCGCAAAGAAGAGGGCGTAGAAAATGAACTGGCTATTCACACTTTTGATTTTATGGAATTTACAATTGATTGCAGATGATGAGGTAGACCCAGTGACAGAGGATGAGGCTGCACCACTTGAAGAAATGCAGATTGAATCAGCTCAAGAGAGTAGCCAAGATGAGGATGTAATTGTCTTTGGAGGCAAGACCAGTATTAAAAATCCTATGGAGTTAAGAGATCCATTCAAGGCACCAGTAGTGGAAGCAGGCAAGAAAACGGAGGATGCTCGCAGAGAAGGTTTTTTTAGTAACTTAAGTGATCCAGATGAAGTGAGCTTAAATGATATTAAAATTTTGGGGGTGGTTGTCGGTAAAAATAGAAGAGCAGTAGCTAATAGTGCGGGTAAGGAAAATTTTATTTTAAAAGAGGGAATGACCATTCAGGGCGGTAAAGTTGAGCTAAAGGCAATTATCCCAGGTGGAGTGATCTTTGTTGAGCAAATTACTAATATATATGGTCAGACAGAATATTTAGAAACAATTGTTCCTATTTCA
>SKGZ01000062.1 GCA_007117175.1 Bacteriovoracales bacterium
AAACACCTTCAGGGATGACAAAATTCACCGCCAGATCAGACTGGCTCAGAGTGCGCAGGGCAGGGGTCACCGGTTGTTGCAGTAAGCTTGGTAGTTCCAGCCCTCGAACGCTCATGCGGGTTCTTTGTCTTTGCTCTTCACTGGCCCTTCTTTTTCCTTTGAGGTCTGGAAGCTGTAAGGCGTCTAGTGATAGGCTTTTTTTAGTGGATTGTGAGCTGGATTCTTCTTCTTGTTGCGTTTGTTCTTGTTGCTGCTCTTCTTGCCCTTGATTGTATTGCTGGTTGGGGTTGGGATCATCGTAGCTCTTATCCAGTGGGTTGAGGGCAATGGTGTCTTTAACCCCTTTTTCTTCTCCCACTGTGCGCATGGATTGAATTTGTAAAACTCGTTTTTCTGGCATTTGGGGGACAAATTTAATCAGGAATAGCACAATAATGTGTAGCATCAAGATTGTGCTAAAGGTAAGGTATTGAATAAGCTTATCTTGCTGATCCATCCAGTTATTTTACCATGAAAGATATTCATTGTTCAGTAAAAGCGTAGTGGCAATAGTTGACGGTTAAAGGCTATTTGGGAGACAATAAGTTGAGGGAAGAGCTGGATTTTCCCGTAAGATATTGCCAATGCAATATTTGAAAGAAAGGATGCAAAGAATGCAAAAATTCAAGGATAGAATTCGAACCTACGCTCCTATTGTGACCCTTTTGACCATGACTGCCGTTTTTACAGTAGCAGCTTGGCAGTTCAAATCTAATTCAAGTCAGTTACAGTCTCTCAACGATCTGAGGCAGGGACTGGGGATATGCGGTTCCCGTTTGGCCCAAAGCATGGTTTCCTTGCAGGCACAGTCATTATTGTCTAAAAATTTACAAAAAGGATTTCTCGAGGGAACTGATCAATGTTTTTCCCAAGTGAAAAATTTATTTCGCGCAGTGGAAGGAAAGGCTATTTTATCCTCCGTGGGAAAAGAGATGACTTTACTGACTGACGGAGCCTATGTTTTTAGTCAAAAGATTTCTGATTATGTAAATAAAAGCTCTCAAAGACAAGGTCGAGGTTCTTTGAACGAAATTGGGAGTCAATTTAATCAATTAGAAAATTATCGCTTTCAAGTCGATCAGCAATTAGCTAGTGCCATTAAGCTTTACGGCAAGGGGCAAAGTCTTTGGGAAGTGATGATGGCCTTTTCCTTCTTTTGTTTAACATTAATGTCTGTTTTCTTTTTTGTGAGAGGAAATCGTAAATTTGAAAATCCTTATCAACAAGAAGCCGAATTGGCAGATTTCTATGGCCAGCAGGAAAGTGAATCAAAAGTGAGTAGCGAAAGTGTTGTGACACAAAGTGCAGTGGTTGAAGCTGTTCAAGAAGAACCTGTGAGCATTAAGGATGAAAGTGGGCGTTATCAACCTATTTCGCTGATGCGATTATTTAATTCAACTAAGGAAATGTTTGCTAAGATGGATCATGAAATTCCATTTCCTATTCATCTTTCACAGAATATCGAGGACTTTGAGTTGATCGGTGATGAGGAAAGTTTACAGCAATTATTTTACAATGTTTTTGCCAAGCTGATTGCCAATTACCGTCTCAACCCTTGTGAAGGTGCTAAAATTTCAATCCATTCTCAGGGCCTAGATGATTATGGCCGCATTCATTTTCAACTTTCTAATATCTTATTTTCTGTGAGTGACTTAGAAGAGCTCAAAGACTCCAAGGATATGAATAGTTTAATGATAGCCGAGTTAGTTGAGCAGCTTAATGGTAGAATAGAGTTTAAGAATATTTTATTGGATATTGACTCAGTTGAAAATCAAGCATCTTTATTTTTAGAACTTCCAATTAATCCTATTTTCGCTGAAGAGCGTCCCGCTACTCAAAGATATATCTCTAATCTTTTCAAAGGAAAGAAGAAAGATCTTAAGAACTGGATTGAATCTCAAGAAGTTTAAAATTCAAGAAAAAAGGTGACTGGGCCATCGTTGACTGATGCAATTTGCATTTCCTTGCCAAAAAAACCAGTTTTGACTGGGCAAAATTGCTCAAGTTGATGATTCATTTTATTATAAAAATCTAGAGCAGAATTTGGTATCATTGATTCTTCAAAATTAGGGCGATGCCCTTTATTGCCTCGCCAACTTAATGTGAATTGAGAAATATGAAGAATTTCACCTTTAGCTTGTTGGATATTATACTGCATCCTTGCATTTTCATCTTCAAAGATTCGAAGATTAACAATTTTATGAGTTGCTTTTTGAATTGTTTCAATTTTATCATCCTTTTCAAAGCAGGTATAAATTAAAAGTCCGTTTGCTATTGAAACCTGAGTTTCTCCTTGGCTTTGGCAACTTGCTTTGAGTACTCTTTGAACGACAATTCTCACTAGAAAGTCCTTTTTTTCTGTTTGGTATAGTTTTGATCTTTAAGGATGAGTGAAAATAAATTTTTGAGCTCTAAGTTTTGAATATCTAGAAAAGTGGGGAGCACTGTTGGCAAGGCAGAGAGAGAATGATAAAAGTTTTCAGCTAAAATTTCAGCAATAAATTTAGCGCTATGGTGAAAAAGAATGAGAGAGTTTTCATCATCAGGGTAAGCTAATTCTTGAAAAGTTTGTAAGGCAATTTTAGCTGAGTGAGCTTCTTCATGTGTCGGCCAATTCCTTCTCTGTAGTAGGTCTTGGTAGAGATCGCATTTTAAGTGTGGATTAAGAACCTTTGCAAAAAGGTAGCTGAAGAAATGATTCATAATTAAAAATAAGAAAATTTTTTTGTTGTCTGGAGAGGAGAGTAGTTCTTGGATGGAAAAATTTAACTGTTTTTGAAAATAGAATTTGCCAGCTAATTTGGCCATTTTATTCAGTGAATAATTCCCGCAGTAAAGTATATTGCTATCTGGTATGACAAATGACTTATTAGACTTCAAGAGCGATTGCAGATAGCTTTGAAGGGAAGGGTTTTGATACTGTCCAATTTTATCTGAAAGATAGGATAGTCGAGTATGATCATAAAGGTTGAAATCTTGATCTATTTGTTGATGTTGAAGCTTGAGTTGAAAAGTGAGGCTAAGAAAGAGACTTTGAAAATTTTCATGAGTGCTGTAGTTAAATGTTTTTGCACCTTTTTCTATAATATAATTATGGATGTCGTACTCTGGATCATCCATAAGGCTTTCATACCAGTAACACATACTTTCATATTTTAGCCAAGGAGGGGATGATATAAGACAAAATTCACCTTTGTTAAACTGGACAACATTAACTTCATTTCCTGTGAGTTCTGGCTCTAGTTTCCAGTAAACTTCATCAAGGTTTTGATGAATGATCACTTGTTCAATTTTTATGTCAGTTGTAGCCTCTTGAACTTTTTGCGGAAGTCGATTGGGGCTAAGGTGCAGTTCGCCAAAGAGAATTAAAAAAAGTGAGTTGGGGTCTCTTGTTAAATTGTCTTGAATAATCTCTGCAGCTTTTTGATCTCTTTTTTCCAGATTGCCTCTTGAGTTTAATCCAATAACAGGAATTTGATACTTTCTTGCCTCATCAAATAAGATTTTGTAATGATTCCAGGGGAAGCGCCATGAGTCGTGATAATGAATACTTTCTAGAAACTCTAACTCCGTGATATGATCATTTAAAAATGCATCAATCAAGTGAGTGTCTTGATAATGAATCATTTCAAGCCCAATTTTAAAAGGTCTTTGGTTGGAGACTAATGTTCTAATAATTCTTAAGAAGTTTCTAGGGTTCTGATCATAAGTGTGAAAGTCTCCCAGATATGTTACTTGGGCCCTCGTTATTTGTTTGAGCATTGTCGAGAGATTGCTGATTGAAAAATCTCGTTGAGAGTAAAAGTTGTGATCATCTCGATAAGTCTGAAGTAGTTGAGATGGTCGACCTTCATAGGAAAATGCTCTTTCTTTCAAGTTGGAATAGATTTCCTTTTGAATTTTTAGGCCAGTTTTTTCCAACTTAAAAATCCTTCTACTGGTGAGGGTGTAATAGCAGCTGGGAGTATATCTTTTCTTGAAGATTGCTAGTTCTTTTGTAGAGATATTGAAGTTGCTGCTGAATGTTTTCTTGTTTTTTAAGCAAAGTCTTAAGTTCAGGAGTTCTAGGGATTTGTAACCTTTGTAAAAAATCGAAGAGACATAAGCCTTTAACTTGATTGGCAATGAAATTAATGAAACTTAGAATTTCTATTTCTCCATGGAGAAGCACAAGTTCATTCTGACCACAGATAAATGCCAAACAATGTTTTTTTTGTTCATTGCTAAGCCATTGAGCTTGTGTTGATGATTTTTTTAGGTCTTCAACACTTCCTGTTTTGAACTCGATGTAGACATCTTCGTTATGGGGAAAAAGTGTGAAGGTCTCTAGCCTTGTCAGTTCTTGCTGTATCTCTGCTAAAGAAAAGTCGACTTTCTTGGGATTGCCCGATTGCCATTTAAAGGAATCAATCAGGATTTTGATATTTCTTTTGAAGTGATTAAGTGGAGTCAGTACTTCTAGTGGATGATCTTGAGACCAATTGAATAGCTGGTTAGAACATTCATCGAGTTGATTGAGCAGTGCTACTTTATCAGTTTGTTTAATTTGTTCCAGGCTAAGTGTTAAAAAATGAGTTGCAAGTTGGATGGATTCATTTGCTTGATAGATCTTTGTAAAAAAACTAGGAAGTAGCAGTCTGGTGAATTTAGACTTAGCATGTTGGCTGCTTCCGGTAAATGAGAAAGAAAGAATTTGTTGTCCAATAGATGTGGTGAAAAAATCTTTAATTAAATCGAGGTTGATATCTTTAAGTCTTGGATGGACTTTGAAACAGTAACACTGAGTCAGCCCCTGTTCGAGGACTTTGGATTTAGCTTCAGGGTATGTACATATATCGAATGTCACTGATGACTC
>SKGZ01000068.1 GCA_007117175.1 Bacteriovoracales bacterium
AATACTACCTCCCCAGCGTTTAAAATAAGAGCGAATATTGGCAATAGTGCGGGTGGGGTTATCGGTGGCGACCTCTACAAAAATTGCAATGCCATCGGGCCCGTAGCCCTCATAACTCATCTCCTGATAATTGTCTCCGCCTTCTCCCTGACCTTTCTTAATGGCTTTTTCCACATTGTCCTTAGGGACATTAAAGCTACGAGCTTTTTGTAGAGCTGCCTTTAACTCAAAATTAGACTCAGGCTCAGGTCCAGATCTCTTCACTGCGATAGTGATCTCTCGCAGCACCTTGGTATAATTGGCTGAGCGCTGTTTGTCTTGCGCTGCTTTTTTGAGCTTAATATTATTCCATTTACGACCCATCTTTACCCTGCGCGTTAATAATTAATATCAAAACTTAAATAATTCTAGCCTACTTTATTATGGCATGGTAAAGAATTGCCAGTAAATTTTTTGATTCATCAAACCATTCACTGATTTGAGGGAGATTGTGATGAAAGGTCCACAAATTCGAGTATTAAGCTTCGCTTTAATGACACTTTTGCTCTTTTCTTGCGAGAGAGTACAAGGAGACCTGAATGCTTTTGAAGAACTCGAGCTTAATCTGAGTCGCTCAAGACAGCTTAAGCTGACTGAAGGTACTTATCAAAGTAGAATCACCATTAAAAATCGACGTATCCGCATGAATTTAAAAAAGGATGATGGAAGCGAACAAAGAATTGTTTTCAGACTACCTAGAAAAACTAATATTCCTACCGAGAACGGCTCTTTTCGTATTTCTGCCGATGATATGAATCAAAATTATGATATCGATGGTAATGTCGAAACCTACTCCGAAAGAGGAGAAAGGATTGAGGGACGTGAGAGATGCTTTGTCAGAGTTGCTCGTAGTAGAATTTGCTTTCCCGGTCATCCTCGCCATGGTGGTGGCTGCCGTGTTGTTGTTAGACACGTTCCTGGCTGGCGACAATATGCCTATTATAACCAAACCGATTATCGCGATTTTCAATTAGCCATGCTGACTCCAGGAACGCAGCACATAAAAGCTAACTTTATTGGCGAAGAACGAAGAACTCGTAGAATCTATATTTATCGCGATCATCAGTGCCGTATTTTCTAGAAACTATTAGCTTTCTCTCCCAAGTTCTAAGCGTTATACTGGCGCAACGCAACTCTCTGTTAACCTACCCTATTGGCTTAATTGGTGTTGGCATTGCTTGCTGGATTTACTGGTTTCAAACAACTCCTCCTCTCTACGCTGAAGGCACTCTTCACCTTTATTACGTCTTAGTCAGCCTGTATGGCTGGTACCTATGGTCCCGTAAAAATAAAAGAAATAACAATCTCTATCCCATAAGCTCACTGAGCTGGATGAAAAAAGTGTATTACTTGCTTGCTACCATACTTTGCTATTTAATCATTTGGATTCTTCTTCATCTTTACACTGACAGCAACTCCGCCCAACTAGATGCTGCGGTTTCAGCAAGCGCTGCTGTGGCAATGATTCTCATGGCACAAAGAAAAATAGAGCATTGGTTGATGTGGATTGCATCCAATTTAATTGCCATTTTTTTAAATTATCAGCAAGGCCTTAAAATATTCTCATTCATGTTTTTCATCTTTTTGCTTTTGGCCATCCAAGGTTATGGCAAATGGAAAAAAGAACTTAAAATAACTGCTGATCCTCTAAATGTTTCACCTTAAGACTACGACCGAGAATAACCTGCTCGCAATACTCTATGGGCTGAAAATAAATCAAATACTCATGACCCGGCTCAAACTCTTGCTGGCGATTGGCCAGTAAACAAACCTCCTTCACAAACTTTCCGGACCAATAGCCCCTAAAGTGAAAACTATAAACTAACTCTTGCTTAAAACTTTTAACGCCTTGACACACCGAGACAAGAATGATACTCATGCCGCACTCCTTTTTTCAATTCAGATGCAAGAGACAAGTCACTGCTCATGAGCTAAATAACGAAAATAACTCAAGTCAAAACATGGCCAAGCAAGGCTGACGCTTGACAAGCCACAATAAAGTGGCTAAAAATGATGACCATCATCAATTCGAAGGAGTAGGCAATGGCCCGTGTCACAGTTGAAGACTGCTTAGAAAAAGTAGAAAATCGTTACGAATTAGTTCATCTTGCTGCCAAGAGGGTTAAGCAACTTAAAGATGGAGCCGAAGCCACTGTTAAAAGTAAAAATAAAGAAGTGGTCACTGCTCTTAGAGAAATTGCCGCTGGCAAAATCATTCACGCTGAAGTTAGCGAGTACGACTCGGACGAGTTTTAAAAGCCACTTTCAACACTTCATCAAAGTGCTTCACCGGATAAAATTTTAATCCTTTACGATGTCTTTCCGAGACTTCTTTCAGATCTTTTTCGTTATCTGCTGGTAGAATAATCTCCTTAATCCCCGCTCGCTTAGCAGCAAGTACTTTTTCCTTAATCCCCCCCACTGGCAAGACCTTGCCTGTCAAGCTCAACTCTCCCGTCATGGCCAATGATGCGCGAACCTTCTTCTGATTAGCCAAGCTATAAAGAGCTAATGCCATAGTAATCCCCGCACTGGGTCCATCTTTTGGAGTCGCACCTGCAGGTAAATGGAGGTGAATTTCATGATTAGAAAGATAATCATCTCCCTCTTCATTCTTATGAGAAAACTCAGTGCCAACTGAAGATTTAGCTTTGGCCTTGCCTTTTTTAGTTTGGGTTTTGCGACTCACTGGCTTTTGATCAATCTCATTCTGTAAAATCATTTTCACATAGCTATAGGCAAGATAAGCAGACTCATTCATCACATCGCCAATTTGACCAGTGAGCTTAAAGCCTTTGCCTGTCAGCGGAATAGATTCCACTTGCAGAATCTCTCCACCATACATAGTCCAGGCCAGACCAGTGATCACACCTGGCACATGTATTTTTTGAGCAGGATCAGATTGAAAACGCTTAGGACCAAGTAGCCTTTCTAAATCCTTGGCAGTGGGATTAAATTTCTTGCTTTTCTTGCTCTTATTTTTCACTTTCTCAAACACTGCAATTCGACAAAGTTTAGCCACTGTTTGCTCCATTACCCTAACCCCTGGTTCACGAGCATAATCAGCAATCAATGTCTTAATCACTTGAGAAGAAATAGTAAAATCTTTTGAGGTTAAACCATGCTTTTTAAGCTGCTTGGGAATCAACCACTTGGTGGCAATACTCATCTTTTCTTCCATGGTATAACCACTCAACTCAATTAACTCCATTCGATCTAATAAGGGCTCTGGAATCTCTCCAATATAATTAGCAGTGGCAATAAAGAGCACCTTGGATAAATCAAATGGAAGATCCAAATAGTTATCAATAAAAGTTTTATTTTGCTCTGGATCCAAAACCTCTAGTAGTGCTGAGGCAGGATCACCTTGAAAGGATTGTCCTAATTTATCGATTTCATCCAACATAATGACAGGGTTATTGACTTGAACACGCTTTAAGGCCTGTAAAAGTTTACCCGGCATTGCCCCCACGTAGGTCTTTCGATGCCCCTTAATCTCCGCTTCATCGCGCATACCGCCTAAACTGAAACGGTAAAACTCTCGCCCCAGTGATTTGGCAATACTTTGCCCCAAAGAGGTTTTCCCCACCCCAGGAGGACCGGCAAAACAGAGGATGGTTCCATCATAGTCTTCCTTAAGTTTGCGAACCGCAAGGAATTCTAAAATTCTCTGTTTTGGTTTTTCTAAACCATAGTGATCTTTGTTAAGAATTTTTTCGGCTGTGTCGATATCAATTTCTTTATCGCTGGATTTATCCCAAGGAAGGTCAATGATCCAACTGATATATGAACGAGTCACATTATATTCAGGGCTTGATTCGGGGATTGACTCAAGTCGATCCAACTCCTCAGAAGCAGTCTTGCGAACCTCTTTCGGTAAATTTATCTGCTCAATGGCTTCACGCATTCGCTTAAGGTCTTTAGTCTTATCATCTTCATCCATTCCCAGTTCAGAACGAATAATCTTAAGTTGTTCACGAAGAAAGTACTCTCTTTGGTATTTATTGACCTTATCATTCACCTCATCGGTGATTTTCTTCTGAATATCTGCAACGTCTTTTTCTCTTTTTAAATAAACGAGCAACTTGGCAAAACGTTTTTTGACCACCAGTGTCTCCAAGAAGTCTTGCGCTTCTGGCACATCTAAAGATAAGGCAAAGGCCACCAGATCTGCCAAAGCACCCGGAGAGGGTGAATTCAACATGGCCAGCTTCATTTCTTCATTAAAATAGGGATTAATCTCGCTTAATCTCTTCACTTGATTAATCACCGATCGAGTATAAGCATCTAGCTCACTATCAGGGTTAAAAACATCTTCGAAAACTTCCGTTTTCACTGTCAACAACGGCTCTTCGGTTAAAAAACTAGTAATACGATAGCGTTTAAGACCGTGGACCAGTAAATTCACAGAACCATCTGGAAGCTTAATCTTTTTTAAAACTTTACAGATCACCCCTACTTTATAAATATCTTTTCCTCTCACTGGAACTGTATCGTGCTCATCATCTTGATAATGCTCACTTGCTACAACTGCCGCACCCTGATCCTGAACAATTTGCCCCTCTTCATCTCGACTCTCTGGATTTTCCTTGAACTTGATGAGGTTCAACCCAACATAACCCGACTTAGCAACATATTGATCAAACTCGGGGGTAAACTTTTCCTCTGTCAGAATAATAGGAGCGATCATTCCAGGAAAGATAGGACTGTTAAGAATTGGAATGACAATTGTTTCATCTGGTAAATTTGCCGCATCAGTGGTTTGAATATTAACTTTAATTGAACTATTGGAATCAACCATAATTTTCCTCTTTTAAAATAAAAAAATAAAA
>SKGZ01000172.1 GCA_007117175.1 Bacteriovoracales bacterium
CATCCTAGGCCATCACATCATCACTTTCCTTCCTGGAAAGCCTCTCTCTGCCCATTGATAAAGCACAACCCGTGCCAAAAAACTCTTATGACTTTTCAATGATTTATAATTGATGAAGGGGCACTATGCCCCCATGATGGTTTAAACTTGTCGCTGAGACTTCTCTAAATTCAAAATAATGGCCCCATCATTGACCTTTTTTGTCACCACTTGCATTAATTGATTATGTGCCTCCAGTATTTTTTCTAAAGCACAGGGCCCTTGCAACTGCTCTTCAATCTCTTTTTTCATCCCCTTAGAAACCATTTGTAAAAAATACTGACGAGTTTCTTTATTGGCCAAACGCAAAGAGCGTGCAAAAATTTCAAGGGGAACATCTTTTAAAAGATCCAAAGTCATGGTAGTAGACATATAAATGAGATCATCAATTTGAATCAGATTTTCCTTTAATTGTGCTGCCATTTTAGCATCTTTTTTTTCTATTGCTTGTAATAGTCTTTGCTGCTCTTGAGGAGCAAGGCTACGTAAAAGTTTTAAAGCTTGATTAAACCCGTCAATCTGCGGCATTAGCGATCCCAGTTTAAATCACAATAGGGCGTGATTTCACTTTGTAAGTAATTTTGAACATAGTCTCTCACCCCATCTTCTAATGTATGAAATTCAAAGTTCTCAATGGCATTATGAAACTTACTCATTTCTGCACAAGTATAATACTGATACTGGTTCCTAATATTTTCCGGCATAGGGACAAAATTAATTTTTGGCTCTTTCCCCATGGCCTGATAAGTGGCCAAAACTAAGTCTTTAAATGTGCGTGCTTGACCAGTGCCCATATTGTAAATTCCCGACATCCCATCCTTTGGATTCTCATAAAATTCAATCATGGCCCTCACTACATCCTTCACATACACAAAGTCTCGTTGCTGCTCTCCATGTTGATACTCAGAGCGATGGGACTCAAAAAGTTTGACTTCCCCGCTTTGCTGAATTTGCTGAAAAGCTTGATAAACCACTGAAGTCATAGAAGCTTTATGATACTCATTAGGTCCATAAACATTAAAAAACTTAAATCCTGCCCACTGACTTGGTTGATTGCCACTATCCAAAACATGCATATCAAATAATTGCTTAGAATAACCATAGGGATTGAGCGGTCTTAACTGGCCAATGAGATCGTGATCATCACTATAACCTTTTTCCCCTGCTCCGTAAGTGGCAGCGGAAGAGGCATAGAAAAAAGGAATATTACCATAAGCCGCCAAATCAAAAAGTCGCTGGGAAAAAAGAAAGTTATTGCGATAAAGAAAGTCCATGTCAGTTTGGGTGGTAGCCGAGCAAGCACCCAAGTGAAAAATACCTTGCAAGCGAGTGTAATGCTTAAAAAGATCTTGCTGCAAAAAGTCTTCTAAGATGATGAATTGCTTAAATTTCAAACCCCGTAAATTAAGCCATTTTTGTCCATCTCGAAAGTGATCCACCAAAATCAGATCTTTTATGCCTTTTTTATTGAGTTCAGAGACTAAAACACTACCAATAAAACCGGCAGCACCCGTTATTAAAATCACAGTTCACTCCTTTCATTGATCCCTTTATCACAACATTATATAGTAAGCTTTAAACATTGAAAAATGAAAGGATATGCAATGAGTCAAACTCAAGGACAATGGTTTTATGAAAGGGCCTATCACCAATTGTGGGCACAAGGAGTACGCTATCAAAAAGTTCTCCACAGTGAAAAGTCTGCCTTCCAAGAAATCACTGTCTTACAAACTGAGGCCTTAGGACGCCTGCTACTCCTAGATAATAAAACCATGGTGTCTGATCACGATGAATTTATTTATCATGAAGTCATGGCCCATATTCCCAGCGCAGTTCTTAAAAACCACCAAAATGCCTTAGTCATTGGCGGCGGTGATGGCGGTGTCATCCGCGAATTAGTCAAACACCCGGAATGGAAGAAAATTCAATTGGTGGAAATTGATCAAAGAGTGATTGATGTCAGTCGCGAGTACTTTCCCAACTGCACCAGCGGCCTAGATGATCCCAGAGTGGAAGTTCACGCTCAAGATGGTTTTGAATTTTTAAAAAACACTACCTTAAAATACGACCTTATCGTAGTGGACTCCACTGATCCGGAGAACTTTGCCAAAAACCTTTTTACTGGCCAGTTCTATCAAATGATTCAAAACAGCCTCACTGAAGTTGGCATTATGATGAATCAAACAGAAAACCCACTGCTGGATGAATATGGAATCGGACAGATCTACCAAAATATGAGACAGGCCTTCAACCAAGTTCACTCCTTCAGCGCCCCTATGCTGATCTACCCCGGTGTTTTTTGGACTTTTGGTTTTTGCTCTCAAAAAAGTCAGCCACTGCAACTCAACCCCACAAAAGAAAAATTCCTACAAGATCCCAAACTGAATTTAAAATGGTATAACCCCAATTGGCACCGAGGTGCTTTTCAACTCAGCAATTTACACCTTAAGGCCATAGGACAAAAATCATGAGCTATCAATTACAACCGGTCAAACCCTTTATTGGAGCGGTCAGCGAAAAAACACTACAAGAAAAATCTCTGAATATCATCGGCTTTTGCTACGATGGCTCTACCTCTTTTCGCCCTGGAACTCGCTTTGGCCCTGATGCCATTCGCGATCTCTCCATTGGCCTGGAAGACTACTCACCCTATCTGGATGATGAACTCACCCAGTATCATATCGTGGACTTGGGAAACTTGGACTTCTATCCCAGCCGCAGACAACTATCCCACGAGCATTTTGAACAACTCACCCAAGATCGTAATTTGCAAACAGAGCAAATTAAATTACTCACTCTAGGAGGAGAGCACTCCATTTCCTATACCCCAGTGAAAAAATACTTAGCAGATTTTGAGAACCTACTGGTTCTTCACCTCGATGCTCACACTGACTTACGAGATGGTTATCTGGGTGATGAGCACTCCCACGCTTCAGTGATCAAAAGAATCACTGATCACTTTCAACCAGGTCATCAATTGATTCAATATGGAATTCGCTCTGGTCCAAAAGAAGAATTTCAATGGATGAAAGATAAGAAAACCTTGAGAAAAAGTTTAAAAGAATTGTGCAATGACTTGGCAGTGCAGGCTAACTCACGGCCAATTTATCTGACTCTAGATTTGGATTTCTTTGATCCATGCTTTGTTCCCGGCACCGGCACTCCCGAAGCTGGCGGAGAAAACTTTCTTAACTTTATGGAGATCGTGAAGATCTTGCAATACAAGAACTTTGTGGGTGCAGATGTGGTGGAATTATGCCCTCAGCTTGATCCCTCACAAAGCTCCACCTGCTTTGCCGCTAAAGTCTGCCGCGAGCTCTTGCTGGCCATGGGGCAAGCCTATCGAGCTTAATTGCGATATTTTTCCTGTTAACCCCCTGCTAAACTCCGGAAGTTTTGATGTAACAATAGAGACTGCTGGGATATCAATTAAAAATTACCCATATTTTAAGACCTTTAATTGCAAAAATTACCCCTAAAAAACAACCTGAACTCGCAATTACACTAGGTTATGCTAAAGAAATGACAAAGCTATATACTCAAAGTAAATAACTGGTATGACAAAAATCAAAATGTAGTAAAGTTCAGTTGACTGAATTATTATCCGTAGCAAAATAACATACAGTGAATTTTACTACGAGATATCTTTTGCCCGCTATCAAGCAAGATCTTAATGAAAAATGGTCTTTCTTGGAGGTCCCCGTCAGGTTGGCAAGACAACACTGGCCAAATCGCTCATTGATAATAAGGCCAAGAGTTGCTTCATTATTATCAATTAAAAGTATACAAGAAGACCTACAGGTTTCTCCCAATAGTATCGACAGATGGTTGACGATTCTAGAGAATCTTTACTATTGCTATCGGATCTCACCATACGGCACTCATCGAATCAAAGCGCTTAAGAAAACTCAAAAAATTTATTTATGGGATTGGTCGGAACTAGAGTCTGCGGGGGCTAAATTCGAAAACATGGTTGCAAGCCACTTACTCAAATTTTGTCATTATCACGAAGACTATTACGGTCATCGAATGGAGTTGAGATACCTGAAAGATGTTGAAGGAAGAGAAGTGGATTTTGTCGTTATCAAAAATAAAATTTTCAATCGCTGATAACGATTTTTCATAATTTTTTGAGAGATAGAACTTGGCCATTTATTATTTCTTTTTAAATCGTTTTAAGCGAGAGCCACTTTTGGGATTATGCTCTTCAATATTACCATCTACTATTTCTGACATACCAAGTAATCGTTTTTGAAGCGACATTATTTCATTTTGCATTTTTGAATAATTGGTTTCATTCATTAGGATATAATTTTCACCACTGCGTCTTTGAATACGAATGACCTCTGATGATGCCAGGTCTAGATAATCTTTAAGTTCAGCTCTTAGTTTTTTTGGATTCACGTTTTGCATGAAATACCTCCATTCGCCAAAAGTACCACAAGGTGTACACTTTGTCCATCATCGAATTTAAGAAATTGATTTCTTTTTCACCGCCAGCAATTTAACCACCCACAACCCTAATTCATAAAGTAGCATCAAGGGCAGCCAGATAAAGAGCATGGTGAAAACATCTGGAGGGGTGATCAGTGAAGAAAAAATGGCAAAGCCCGCCGCAACATATTTGCGATAAGCACTTAAATCCTGAGAATCAACTATGCCTAGCAAGCTCAGAATCACTAAAATATTGGGAATTTGAAACATTAAACCTAAAAATAATAAAACCTTCACCGCCAAGGTTAAATAATCTCTTAAGCTAATGGTGGCCTCAATATCGGCTACTCCAAAGTTCATTAATGTTTCAAAGGCGAAAGGCACCC
>SKGZ01000071.1 GCA_007117175.1 Bacteriovoracales bacterium
GAGTCGCCAAGCATTTTAGGGGCTCAGGTGAACCCAAATTCTTAGTGCTTAAGATACTGAATATTGCATCTTCAACTTATTATGACTCCTTGAGAGCGAAGTCTTCCAGGGGAAGGCAAGGTCAGGCTCCGCCAGGTTTTTCACTTAAGCTTGACGGAGAGGTTGTTTACGATGAGCAAATAGTCTCTATTTTAAAGACCTATCGAGAGGACCAATTTTTTAAGGTGGAGGGAGGCTCAAAAAAACTTGCAAAGTATATCCGGCGAGACCACGGCATTATTATTAATCATAAAAAAGTAGCAAGGCTTTGCAAGCTCCATAACCTACTTCTTAAAGTACGCAGCAAAAAGAAATCTAAGTTTAAAAAGATAAGCCAAAACCGTGTTGTGACAGCAGAAAACCAGGTTTGGGAATTTGATATTAAATATGGTTATCTTCACGGAGAAGAAAGATTCTTCTTTTTGTTGGCGTTCATCGTAAATCGTCGAGGCTCCCCGTCTGGTCAAATTTGTGAAATTTGCGATATTAAAACTATCCATCAACAGGAGGTTTTATTATGGATTTAACAGTACTAAGAAAAAAGATTAGCTCTTATCGGACACCAACAGGACAGATTCGAAATCTTCCAGAAAATTTGCTTGCCGAAATCCTGCACGCTTGGGAACAATGGACTGGTACTAGCAAGGGTTTCTATCAAGGCCTAGAGACTAATCAAAACAAGCTCGCATCAATTATTGGGCGAGCTAAAAAGCTCAAAAGAGAAGGGGCTTTTGATGGGTTGAGGTTTACTGAAGTTGTCGTTGAAGATGCTTCGGAAGGATTAAGCTGTAGCCCAACTCTATCAGGAGGCTGCAATATTGAGCTGATTTATCAGAATAATGTTATTCGGTTCGGGAGCTCTGATCTACTACTTGATTTTCTGAAAAAGGCTGCTTGAAAATGATTGCTATGAACCGTAGAACTAAAATTTTTATCTCTAAAGAGCCCGCAGACATGCGGGCCTCTTATGATAGCTTGTATTGTAAGGTTAAAGATATTCTTCAAGAAGATCCTATGTCTGGTCACTTGTTTGTATTCATTAATGCTCGTAGAACTAGCTGTAAATGTCTTTATTATGATGGGACAGGTCTAGTTATTGTTTCTAAAAGATTAGAAAAGTCACTTTTTTGCAAAATTAATCCATATCACCCTGGAAAGATTAAGTTGACTCAAGCTGAGTTTAACTTATTTTTTGAGGGTGCTGATCTGAATAAGCGTTTTATTGAGAGCCCTGCTGCATAAGTAAGATTTTTTAAGGCCTAAGGCCTATGCAAATTGATTTGTATGGTTATTATAGAAATCAATGAAGCAAGAACTCCTTTTTAAAACCATTCCCGCAGATAAATATGACCTCCTATCTCGAGAAGAGATGATTACCTTGGTAAAGGGATATGAAAATGTTATTGAGCAGCTTCAAAAAACAATTGAAGAGCAAAGAAAAGAGGCTGTTAGCTCTGAGCAAACAAGATTTTTACTAGACGAGCAAATATTAATAATCAATAACAAGTTATTTGGAAAAAGCTCAGAAAAGTCTAAGAATAAGCCTTCTGATAAAAAAGACAAGAAGCCTCCAAGGAAACGAGTTTTACTGCCGTCAGAAAGATACCCCAACCTTGATATTATTGAAAAAGTAGTAACCCTGGATGAGGCTCCTACGTGTCCTTGTTGCCAAGCTTAGATGAAAGACTCTGGTCTTACTGAAGATAGTGAATATTTAACGGTAATCCCTAAGAAATACTATATTGTGAAGCAAAAACGGGTTAAATACCGCTGCTCAAGCTGCCAAGAGGGTTTAGTTACTACTCCAAGCATCCCCCGCATTAAACCTGGCACGAGTTTCAGTGATGAGATGATCATTGATGCAGCTTTAAATAAATACTGCAACCTTATCCCTATGGAAAGATACGTTCAGATGGCAAAGCGAACTGGATTAAGTGGATTACCTGCAAATTCTTTAATTGAGGGGACTCATAATCTTGCAATATTTTTACAACCAGTTTACGAGAGAATTAAGCAAGAGATTTTAAACTCTCAAGTTTTGCATGCGGATGAAACCCCTCACAGGATGCTTGAGGGGGATGAAAAAAGACATTGGTATATGAGGGGATTTTCCACTGAGGGTTCAAGTTATTTTGAAAATCATGATACCCGCTCAGGGGATGTAGCAGTAAAAATATTAAAAGACTCCAAGTGTGAGTACTTAGTCTCTGATGTTTATAGTGGCTATAACAAGGCGGTAAATGACACTAATGTTTATCGCATGGAAAGTAATCTTCCTGAGATAAAAAACCTCTACTGCAATGCTCATGCTCGAAGAAAGTTCAAGGAATCCAGTAAGGTTTTTATCAAAGAATCAGCTTTGTTTTTATGGTGTTACCGAAAAATTTATCATTTAGAGAAAACAGATGACTTTGATAAACGCAGAAAATGGCAACGTCTATATTTTAAAGTTATGCAACGCCATGGATACAGGCTACAAGAGGCTGGTCTCCCCTCTAAGAGCTCAATTATGAAGGCAGTGAATTATTTAATAAAAAACTATCAGAAGTTGACGTTATTTTTAAGTTTAGAAGGTTTACCAATTGACAATAATGCGCAAGAAAGGCTTCTAAGAAGCCCCGTAGTCGGCAGGAAAACCTGGTATGGTACTCATTCAAAAAAAGGCGCTCAAACTAATGCAATTCTATTTTCTCTAGTAGAGAGCTGCAAGCTCAACAAGCTAAACCCGTTTGAATATTTTCGTGATATTGTTCATGCAATACATGAGAAAAGGGAAATATTTACTCCAGCAGAGTACCTCAAGCTAAACATGGAAAAAAATTCCTGAAATAGCCTGCTACCTCGACGATTTACCGTTCATCGATGTTTTTAACCGAGAGATTAAGGGCTATCACGTCAGTCGCCACTGCAAGGCCACAGATCTACTCTCTACGTTCAAAATCGCTTTGAGTGAGCATGGAATTACTGAAGACATGAACCTCGTTATTCGCAGTGACAATGGTCCTCAGATGCGATCAAATCTTTTTGAACATCATTTGAGAGATCTACCAGCGGAGCATGAGTTTATTCCCCCAAAAAATCCTAATAAGAATGCTCATGTTGAATCATTCTTTTCAATTTATGATCTACACTTGCAAGAGCAATATTTTTGGTGCCTAAAGGATGCATACCAATGGTCTACTGAGTTTGTTGATTTTTACGGGTCTTCAAATTTAATGGTGTGCGCACTGTTTCTTGAGAAAATTAGTTAAATAGAGTCATGAACGACTTATTTCAGTAAAATTTAATTACCAAACTGAATTTTATTGAACAAGGAAACGCTCATGACTCCTGAAAATTATCTCCTAAAAAAGCTAATGCTGCCACATTTAAAGCTTATTTATGTCGAAAAAATCTCTAACAAAACTCTTCATTATCACTGCGAAAAAACTACTGATTGGGAAGTTTGTAGAAAATGCCCAACAAAATCATATTCAGTTCATGATCACAGAACTATATCAATTAGAGATACCAAGCTTCATTCAAAAAACATAAGACTTATCATCCGCAAAAGAAGATTTCGTTGCCCTAACTGCAAGTCAGTTTTCACTGAATCAATTAATGGAATCAAAGTTGGTTTTAGAACCACCGAGAAATATAGAAATCAAATTCTTCATAGTTATAAAAATTTCAATACTAATAAAGCCGTTGCCAGCGAGTTGCGCTGCTCTGATACTCTTGTCAGTAAAGTCACAAATGAGAGGCTTGAACTAGAACTACGTAAATCAAAAAATACTCCTTGGGGGCATACTATTTTAATAGATGAGCATGCCTTTAAAAAAGACCCTAGAACTGGTCGCAAACAATTTGTAACATCATTTGTCGACAATAATCGAAAATGCCTCAGAGAGCTTGCTCCTAGCCGCTTTCATGATGAAATGTGGCAATCAATATCTCATATTCCAGGTCGAGAGAGTGTTACTCATGCAGTAATTGATATGACAGGAACTTATAAAAACTTTATTGAAGATTACTTTCCAAATGCAAAAATTATAGTGGATAAGTTTCATGTGATCAGACTCATTCATCCAGCAATTAAAAAATATAGAAAAGAAGTCACAGGAGATAAAAGGTCAAATCCAATAAGACATCTTCTTTTAAAAAATAGAAAAAGATTAAAGTCTTACCAAAAAAGAGCAGTCACTAAATTTTGCCAGGAAAATTCAAACGTGAATGAGGTTTATCGATTTAAAGAGCGTATAACCAATTTTTATAATATAAAAGGTTTTAATCAGGCTAGCCGTGTTCTTACAAAAATCACTGATGACATGGCCAGATCAAAAATTAAAGAAATAAAGGCGCTCCGAAAAACGTTGATGAAGTGGCGTACAGAAATTTTACGCTACTTCAAAACGGGTCTCACCAATGCTCGGATAGAAGGATTTAACCGAAAATGTAAACTAATTCAGAGAACATCTTATGGGCTTAAATCCTTTGAAACCACAATATGTTTGCATAGTATCGCAGGTCATTGTACCAAGGAAATAACCTGTCAAGCAGACTTTTCAGTAGCAGACTATAAACCAAGTATGTTAGATCGTTATAATAGATTAAAAAGTAACTTTGCGGAAAGGGTAGCCGCTGGCGAGTTTCAAGATCGACCATGGCTTATTGATATAATGAAAAGGTCTATTGCATTTTACCTAGAAAGAGTTGTACAGCGGAGTGCAGGAGACTACCTAGGCTTTGGCTCAAACTTTATCGGGGACAATTTATCAGCTGCAGATAAGCAAAAATGTTGGGATGCACTTCGTGAAAAGATTGCAGA
>SKGZ01000055.1 GCA_007117175.1 Bacteriovoracales bacterium
GTCACATAATACAGACAACGGTTTTCTGGCGCTTGCACGATATCTAGATCTCCTTTCAGTCCCTGAAAAAGTCCAGCTCCCATAATATAGGGATAGGTTTTGGGGGTGCTCAAGCGATCAATTGTGACTTCTAAAGTAAAATCAATTGGAACAAAGGGCGAGCCATTGAGATTCATGGCAATATGCTTGTTACTTTCGTCATAGGTGCTCTTAGTAATAAAGGTGATGTATTCACTAAACTTTTCGTATTCTTTCAGCTTTTCAATGGAGGTTTCACATTTTTCTGAGTGCAGACCTGCTAAGTAAAGAGTGAGTTTTTGCTTTTTCTGCTCTTCACCTTCAGCCTTAATTGTTTGTACTTCACTTTTGACAATGACTCTTCCTTGCTCTAAATACTCAAGATTACTGCGGCTGAAGCTATTTTTCTCCTTGAGATATTTTTTCAGATCCAAAGCATTGACGTTGTGAAGAGTTAGACAACAAAATAGGGTAAAAAACACTTTTCTCATACGACCTTATTATGATGAGAGTTAAGCAGTCACGCAAGGAGACTTTTTTCTTGCCCTGTTACAATAAAAGTTATTAACATGAAAGGCGATGTATGGCTACTAAACGAGCAAGTAAAGTCAAAGAAGCAGAGATTGAAAGTAAAGATCAGAGATGGCATTGCCGTAATCGGGTCACTTTGGTCTTTGGTAGTAATGATATTGAGGAACTAGAGACCTATTTATATGAAAAAGACCAGGTGGTTTTTCAAACGGTTCAGTTTCACCAGGCTAAATCTAAGGCCATTGAAGAAATTTTAGATAATTGTATTGATGAGTTTTATCGCGGTCATGTCAGCGAGGTCAAAACTACTTTATCTAAAGATGGCAAAGAAGTGATAGTGGAAGACAATGGCATTGGTTTTGCTTTAGATAAGATCCCACAGGTTTACACAGAGTTTCGCACCGGTTCTAAGTTTCGCGACGGGGAAACTGATAGCAAAGGTTTTTTACATCGAACCCTAGGGCAGAATGGTCTGGGAGCCTCTGCCACCTGCTTAACTTCCGATGAATTTGAAGTCACAGTCAGGCATCATAATAGCAAAAAAGAGCAGAGCTATCTTTTCCTTGATGGCGCGTTAACAACTAAAAAGACTCGAGCGAAGGCCTTTAAAGGAAAGTCAGGAGTTAAAATCCGCATTCAACTGGCCAAAGAGGTGTATAAAGATCCTAAAATCGACGCTCAGCTTTTGCGCAAACGTATTATTGATTTGGCCTATAATAATCCTGGTTTGAAGTTCTCTTTTAACGGGGAAGAATTTCTTTTTAAAAAAGGTCTTTTTGAGCTGGCCAATCAAGTTCATCCTGAGAGTGCCTACTTACTCATTGATGAAAATTATGTCTATGAGACCACCAATATCAAAAAGAAAAAGGTCAAAGGTAAAATCGATTTGATTGTGGCCGTCACTATGGATAAGAAATCAGAAGAAAGAGAGCGCTTTATTTCTTTTGTCAATTCAACTCCAACTTTTGATGGTGGTTTTCATAATGATCGAGTCAAGCGACTCTTTATTAATAAAATTAAGGAAAAATTAGAGCGTGCGGCCAAAAAAGAAAAACTGACTTTAGTGGATAATGATATTTTGCAAGGTATGACTTTTGTCATTGGGCTGATTATGCCCAATCCGCGCTTTGAATCACAAACGAAAAGAAAGCTAGTGCGTGATTTAGACTTAGAAAAGGCCATTGAAGCTTTAATGGATAAGCAAATGCCTAAATTTATGACCAAGCATAAGGAGTATCTTGAGCATATTATTGAAAGGGCAAAATCCAGACAGCGCTTTATGGAGCTGAAACAAGCTTCTAAGGTCAGTAAAAAACAAAAAAAACAAAGAGTGGAGAAATTGCTGGACGCTAATGAGCGAAAAAATCGCAAGGGTTGTACATTATTTATTTGCGAAGGAGATTCGGCCATTGGGGGATTGCGTTCCGCTAGGGATAAGCTCAAGCAAGGGGGAATTGCCTTGCGCGGTAAACCTCTCAATGTCAGCCAGGCCACTATTAAAGATGTACTGGCCAATCAAGAGTTTGCCGATATTATGGCCTCCATCGGATTAACTATTGGTCAACCAGCAGAGCTGGATAAGCTTCGCTACACTAAAATTGTCTTTTTTTCTGATTCTGATGTGGATGGAGGGCATATTAATACCTTGCTGACTAATTTCTTTTTTACCTTCTGGCCAGAGCTTTTTGAGATGGGTGTCATTCAAATTGCCAAGGCCCCCTTATTTGAAATTATCACTGATCAAGACACCATTTATGCTGAAACCAATGAAGAGCTTGAAAGCTTGAAAAAGAAGAAAAGTGTTAAAATTAAAGAGATTCAGCGCAATAAAGGGCTAGGAGAGATGAGCCAAGAGGCCTTTCGCCATGTTCTTGGCCGCAAGGAATTTACTAAGATCTCTGTTGAAGATATGAAAAAGAGTCAGAAAATGCTGGAAGTTTGTTTTGGCAAAGACACCCAGTTAAGAAAAGATCTATTGTTGGAGGGAGAATAGTGGCCCAAGAATTTTTACATACATTGCAAACCATTCCCTTAGATAAAATAGTGAAGCAAGAGTATCGCCACTATCAAATCTATACCCTGATGGATCGAGCGATTCCTTATTTGCAAGATGGTTTAAAACCATCCCAGCGCCGAATTCTTTTCACTCTTTGGAAAAATCAATCCAGAGGTTTGATCAAAGTTTCCTCTCTCACCGGATTAGTTTTGACTCTTCACCCCCATGGTCCTGCATCAGTGGAATCATCAGTGGTGAATTTGGCCCAAGACTTTGCCTTTTCCAATAATTATCCATTGGTTGATAAAAAGGGCTACTTTGGGGAGAGGATGGAGCCGCAAGCAGCAGCTGCTCGTTATATTGAGTGTAAGTTAGGCAAAGTGGCCGAGCTCTTACTCTTTGATGATATGAATCAAGTGCAGATGGTGCCTAATTATGATGAAAAAGTAATGGAGCCCATTGCATTGCTGCCTAAACTTCCTCTCATGTTACTCAATGGAGCCGAGGGTATTGGAACTGGTTTTTCATCAGTCATTCCTTCTTTTAATCATCGTGACATTATTCATTCCATGATTTTTTACTTAGAAAAGGGCAAAGCCCGCAAACTCAAACCTTGGGTGCGTTTTTATTCTGAAAAAATAGAAGTGGAAAAGAATGGTCGAATTTTATTTCAAATTGGCCTAACTCAAAAAAATAATAAGATCTATATCACTGAACTCCCTAAAGGTTATGATGCTTCTAAAACCTATAAACAACTCAATAAACTCATCGATGATGACTATATTAAGGATTATATCGATTCTTCCGTGGATAATAAGGTGGAAATTGAATTGGTTTTTAAAAGGGGAGTAAGCCCTTCTTTAGAGGAAGTTCACAAAAAACTTAATATTAAGTCCACACTGGTTCCTAATTACACCCTCATTTCTGAAAGGGGAGTGAAAATCTTACAAAGTGCTGAGGAAATTATTGAAATCTTTACTGAACAGCGCTTACAGGTGGTCAAGAAAAGATATGAACTACTCTTTCAGGAGTGCCAAGAGCGCATAGAAAAAAATAATGAAATCATTCGCTTCATTAAAGAAAAACATTACGCTCAAGCTGAAAAAAAGAGCAATCGTAAATCCTTTGTGGAGTACTTGGCCGCTCAGAAATTTATTCACCGAGAGTACCTTGCTGACATGGCCATTTATCGTATGACTAAAGAAGAAGTGCAAAAACGAATTTTGGCCGTTGAGGATGATAAAAAGAAAATGAAAAACTATCAAAGCATCTATAAATCTGCGGCTAAGGTGAAGGATAAATTAATTACAGAATTAGAAGAAGTGAACACTAAGCTGACTAAAATTATGGAGAATAAAGAAAGCGAGAAAAAGCAAAAGGTTAAGAAGGCCAAGCCGATTAAAAATTAATGAATCAATTGATGGCTTGAAACAAATTCTCCATTGACCTTATGATTGCAACTACCATCGGGCATTAACTCCATGGTAAACTCTAAAACTTCACCCTCAAAGCGTAGGTGGTCATCATCGGCCATTCCTAGTTTGACCAGAGGATCGCCTGAATTAGCCCCCTCACTACCACCAATTCCACCTAAAAATGATTCAATCATACTAGGATTACTATGACTTGTTTCTAAACCGTAATTATAGGCAATCAATGCACGATCATACTCAGTAGCCTTTCGCTTGCGATCTCCAGTGCTCACTGTTGGATGCATCACAGAGGGATTAGCAAAAGAGGTGTGTTGAACTCCCAACACATGACCTAATTCATGGATCATCACCGTGTAGAAATCATAATGCCCTGAGTGGGGAGTAGGGCTAGTGGTGAAATTATAGTAATCATAATTCATAAAGATATCGTAATGATTAATTTGGATGTGTTCATTGCCAGAACCAACTCCAACTCGAGTGCCGTAAAGTTGTGCCACTGCTAATGCATTCGTGTTAAGGTTATGGGGCCAAACATCTAATCGATAAACACCAAATTCATTATCGCGATAACTTGATGTATCAGCATAAACCTTATTGGCCACTAATTCAGGCTCTTCAAAGAACAAGACCTCACCCTCAACAGCAATAGTCCACTCTTCACTCATCTTTTCAATGGCCAAATGTTCTTCTTCGCTAAAGTTACTGGCCATCTTCAGTTCTAGTGGAAAAGCAGATGGGTGCCACCTCAGTGCCCCCATGCCAATGCTACCGGAAGTAGCCGTTGAGTTACCCCCGCCCGATTCTTGTTTGCAACTGATGAAAAAAGTGCATAAACCTAAAGCTAATAAGATCCATAAATTCTTCAC
>SKGZ01000202.1 GCA_007117175.1 Bacteriovoracales bacterium
CACAAGAAGTTTTTCAACTGATAGAGTGCTATTACCCAAAATCAATTATTCCTGCTAAAACTAAATTCTTTATTGAAGAAGTTATTGAAAATCTGTCTGAGGGTAATTAAACCTTTCCAATAATTTTAACCATACGCTTTTCTGCTAGGAAGAAAAAAACTCCGGTAGCTATTCCCAGCATAGCCACAGAGGCAAAGAACAGATCCAGTTGACCAGCTTCTTTCATCGGGGCGTAAAAGCTTCCCAGAAAACCTGAGGCGTAATTGCCAAAAAAGGAGGAGAGAAACCACATTCCCATCATCATGGAGACCATGCGAGGAGGAGAGACTTTGGTGACGAGTGACAGACCTATTGGCGAGAGGTAGAGTTCTCCCATGGTGAAGAGCCAAGTGGTCATCACCAGCCACATCAGGCTCCCTCTCTCATCAGCTGGAACCACCTTCGCTGCAAGAATCATAAATAGAAAAGCAGCTCCGCAAAGCAGTGAGCCAATACCCATTTTTCGTACAGAGGTGGAGGGGGTGAGTCCTTTTTTAATTTGTCTTTCCCAATACATATTCAACAGCGGGGCAAAGAGAAAGATAAAGGCAGGGTTAAAAGATTGATACCAGGTGGATGGCACAGTCCAGCCTAGAAACTCCCAGCGAGTTTTGCTATCGGCCCAAAGTTGCAAGGTATTTCCTTGTTGTTCAAATGCGGCCCAAAAAGTAATTGTTCCTAAGCACAGTAGAATCAGTGCTCCTACTCGGTAGCGCTCATCTTCTGGTAGCGAGCGGATATAATGAACCACTAATGCAATAACAGCTAGAATAAAAATGACTTTTAACCAGTGGGGGATAATAAAGAGACTGAGAAAGCCAAGTGTAAAAAGAGTAAAGCCTCCCAGAATTTTCATTAAAACAATCTTGCGTGAGCGATCAGTGATGGCCAGTGGATCATCGGGATTATTCATTTTCTGTGAAAAACTATCTGTGGGAAGGTAGTGTCTGCCAAAGTGATAGAAGGCAAGTCCTAGCACCATGCCAATTCCTGCTGCATTAAAACCGTAGTGCCAGCCATAGACTTGACCGAGGGTTCCGCAAACAAGAGGGGAGAGAAACGCTCCCAAATTAATGCCCATATAAAAGATAGTAAAGGCGCCATCTTTACGGGGATCTCCATCTGGGTAGAGGTTGCCCACCTGAGTGGAAATGTTGGGTTTAAAAGCACCGTTTCCAATAATAAGAAAAAAGAGTGCAAAGAGAAAAAGATGATCAAAGGCCATTAGAAAGTGACCGATGGCCATTAAGATTCCCCCCACATAGACTGTTTTGCGCTGGCCCCACACCTTATCAGCAATGATTCCTCCAAAGAGAGGGGTGAGGTAAACAAAACCGGTGTAAAGACCGTAGATTTGGGAGGCCATAGGCTGTACTCCCAATGGGCCAAAAGAAGACTCTAATAGCCACCGAATGGAATCATAGCCCAAGACACTGGCAGCTTTTTCTGGTTCAAACAGTAGGTATTGAGTCATATAGAGCATCAATAGAGCGCGCATACCATAATAGGAGAAACGCTCCCACATTTCAGTAAAGAAAAGAACATACAAACCGGGTGGGTGACCTAAAAATTGAGGCTCATCTTTCACTACAGCTTTTTCCATCACTTAACCTTTTTTAATCATTAGGGAATGACATAGAATTTATCAGAATTAATTTCATCCGTCACCTGTGCAGCAAATTGATAGCTCTCACCTGCTGCTAATTGCACATGAAAGTGGTAGTGCCCAATTGGCAAAACCTTGTAGAACTGTTGATCAAAGGAGTACTCGCCGTAATCTTCACCTTGTTGGCCATGAATGCGAACGGTGCCTTTTTTCCCCTTTGCGTAAACTCCATAACCTTGGTGCACTAACTCAAGGTAGCGATAAAGTGAGTTACGATTGTCTCGGTAGTATTCCGGTAGAGTTTCAAAGGCAGGCCATTTGGGATTGGAGAGTTCTACTGTCACTTGCAAGTCTTGATGCCAGTGATAGCTCCAGTCTTGCATGCCGCCTTTGAGCACATACCACTGGGCTCCATTGACCACACCTAAAGGAAAGCGAGTACTATTTCTCATGGCTGGATTGAGTTGAGCATATTCTAGAGAGAAATGACGAATGAGTTCATCGAGTGGGTGTTTTTCATAGACAGTGTCCCATGGATAATTGACTACCACTGCTCCAGAGTGAAAATTAGCAGAAAGAGCAAATCTTCTCTGACTTTGAAAATTCATGACAGCTTGAGTTTCTGGCTGAGCGGTAGGGTGGGAGCGGCGAGTGAAGTCGGGGAAATTGCGATTCAAATCGATACGATTAGCATTGAACCGTGAACGCCTCTCACTGCCATCAGGGTTCATCGAAGGCATAATATAAATTTCAGTGTTTTCTAAGAGTAATTGAATTCGAGGATCACTTTTAGCATTTTCTGCGATTTCTTCTAAAAACATAATCATGAGATCACGTCCGGTGATTTCATCTCCATGCATGGAGGAAATATACTTGAACTCTGGCAAAAGGCGCTCTTCTCTGGGAGAGTTAGAAACTTTCATTACCCAAAGTTCTCGACCTTCAACACTTTGCCCAATGGAAAAGAGGTGAAAGATCTCAGGATAGTCATTGGCAAGTTTTTGCAGTTTTTCAGTCATTTGCTGATAATTTGGGTAGCCTCGGGTAGAGGTGGTGGACTCTTGTTCTGTTAAAAGACTGTAAGGAATTTCATTTTCTTGCAACCACTGCTCAGTCCCCTTGGGACCAAAAAGCTCAAAGCCGTATTCATCGGGGTGATCAATCACCATTTCTGGCATTTGAGAGAGCTTTTCTAAATAAGAGTGTTTGGGGTCCAGAATGAAGAATTCTTCTTCCATGGGTAGGTTGTGGGCATTGAGATGAAGTGTTAAAAATGAGATGAAAAAAATCCAAATAGGCATGGTTCTCCTTTGCATTTGAGATCAATTTTCTTTAAAGTATTTCATAGGAAATAGCATCGGAGAAGCTTTGAGTCCTCAAAAAACTATTAAAAACTTTCATTTAGCTTCAGGATTTTGTCTATCCAATAAGTACACTGTGATCAGAAGGATTGGTAAAGGCTGGGAGGGGGAAGTATATTTAGTGCGAGAGAACCTCACCGGCATAGAGCGCGCGGCTAAAATTTTTTTCCCTCAGCGCAATCAAGGCAATCGCAATTTAAAGATTTACGCTAAAAAACTACACTACCTCAGAAACTGTAGCTTGCTCATTCAATACATCACCCAAGATGAGTTTATTTTTAAAGGAACTAAAATTACCTATTTGATTTCTGAACTAGTGGAGGGGGTGAGTCTTTCGCGTTTTGTGAAGATGCAAAGAGGCAAGAAACTTGGCTTATTTGAAGGATTAAATTTTCTTTATAGCTTGGTGAGAGGAATAGAGGAGATCCATTCTCTTGGTGAGTATCATGGTGATTTGCATTCGGATAATATCCTAGTGCAAAAATTTGGAGTGGGTTACCAATTAAAGGCCATTGATATGTTTCACTATGGTCGCAGTACTAAGGCCCATTATCAAGATGATCTAGTTTTTCTTTTGAGAGTTTTTCATGAAGTCCTAGGAGGGAAATCAACCTATCAAAAGTCTCATCCTGTAGTGAAAGAACTTTGTTGCGGCTTGAAAAGTAATTTAATTAAAAAGAAATTTAAGAGTGCTGAACATCTCAGAAAATACTTAGAACGAGTGAACTTACTGGTGGGCTGATGGATTCAATTTTAATTAGCTCACAAAGTATGGAAGATATTTCAGAGTTTGCCCATGAACAGTGGCAGGTCGATTACTATACTCAGGCCAAGTCCAGTGAGACTCTGAATCAAGATAGTTTAATGATTTTGAAGGTTTCGTCACAGTGCTTAGTTTTAGCAGTCGCTGATGGCATGGGCGGTCATGCTTCAGGCGAACTGGCCTCTCAATTATTACTTGAAACAATTCGCCATGAAATTCATAAATACAATAAAGGAAAGGCACCTCTTTTAGACACTATTTTAAATGGCATTATGAATGGCCATAAGAAAATTCAAAGTAAATATAAAGGAGCTGGAACAACTTTGTGTTTAGCTTGTATTGATCATAACAAGGTTCAATTTTTTTCAGTGGGAGATTCTTTAGGACTAGTGGTTTCAGGGAAAAACTTTATTACTTATCAAACTTGGGAACATTCCCCAGTGGGGCATTTACTTGCTTCTGGGACACTGACTGAAAAGGATGCGATTGTTCATAAGGATAAAAATCTTTTAGATAATGTTTTAGGGTATGATCCTTTGAGAGTAGAGGTGAGTAGCCCCATTACTTTGAGTGCCAGAGATTCCGTTATGCTACTCTCTGATGGTATTCGCAATTTAGACCTTTTAGAAAATCTTGTCGGTCAATTAAAGGTGAGCTTTCGCAAGAAAAATGCCAATGAATTTTTAAGTCAGTTCGATGCTAAACTGATGATTGACGATTTAAGCTTAATTAATTTACGAGCGCTCAACTATCAGTAAGTCTTATTAGTGTCCATCAAGTTCAATGAGATAAACAAGTGCTAATTCAGCAAACTTCTTGGCGTGATTAGCATTACCTCCAGAGACTTCAATGGTATCGTTGGCAGTATGAATGCGGCGATTAGAGCCGCGAAACTCTGTTTCAAAGGGAAAGGAAACAGGGTATCCTTGAGCGTGCCATGAAGCGTGATCAGAACAAGCATAACCACAGCGATCATAACCCCATGGGTATTGTAAGTATTCATCAATTAGGGCCGCCAGAAAACGATTTTGTTCTTGGTTAGTGTGATCACTAATCAGATATATATC
>SKGZ01000039.1 GCA_007117175.1 Bacteriovoracales bacterium
TCTTTTTTAATAAGAGCATCATTATAGCTATCAGAAAGGTTATCTTCCTTAAGCTCTTTATAAATTGTAAACATACTTTGAATCAGATTGTGATCTTTCTCACTCATTTCAAATGATGGAAGATCTTTCGAGTTGTTAATCACACCAAAAACATTAGTAATAATACAGGAGTGATGGGCTGCCACCGCTCGACCAGACTCAGAGACTAGGTGAGGGTGAGGAATTTTTTCTAAGTCACAAACTTCTTTTATAATATAAACTACGTCAGCCACGTAATCTCTAAGATTATAATTAAGAGCTTGGCCGGAAGTATTAGGAGATAAGCCTTCATAATTGACCCCAAGACCTCCTCCTACATCAAAATATTGGATTGGTGTCTCCATTTTAATTAATTGGCAAAAAATTCGAGCTGCTTCTGACAAGGAATCCTTAATCGTTTTAATATCTGGAATTTGGCTTCCAATATGATAATGAAATAACTTTAAACAATTCAGTTTATCTCTCGATTTCAGATAATCATAAGCTCTAAGTATTTCCGGGACAGTGAGACCAAACTTGGCTTGCTCCCCAGTTGATTCAGCCCACTTGCCAGAGCCTTTAGTATTCAGCTTTGCTCTAATTCCAATGATTGGATCAATGTTCATCTTTTCAGCTAGATCTAAAAGCTTTGGTAACTCTGAAAACTTTTCAATCACCACTACCACTTTTCTTCCCAGTTTTCTTCCTAGCAGAGCCAATCTCAAGTAATCTTCATCCTTATAACCGTTAATGATTGTTAAGCTTTCTTCATTTTCGTTGAGAGCCAATGCTGCTAAAAGTTCAGGCTTGGATCCTGCTTCAAGACCGTACTGATAAGACTTCCCAGCATCAATAATCTCTTCAACTACCTCCCTCATTTGATTCACCTTAACAGGGTAAACTCCACAGTACTGTCCTTGATACTTAGCTTCTTTGATCACTGACAAAAATGTCTCATTCAGTTCCTTAACTCTTGCTCGCAAAACATCGTGAAAACGAATCACCAAAGGAAGATTAATATTGGACTGCTCAACCTCACTCACGACTTCACTTAAATTAATCATCCCCTCTTGGTTCTTATGAGGGCAAAGACAGAGCTGCCCTTGTTGATTGATTTGAAAATACCCCTCTCCCCAATGCTCCAATCGGTACAACTCATTTGACTGCTCAATAGTCCAATTTTTAAAGGCGTGAATATTCATAGTGAACTTATAAAGCTTTTTTTCAGAAAATAAAACAAAATCATATTAATTTCTCTTGATAAAAAGTTGCCTCATTTTGCGGGCAGTTTTATTTTAGTTGTCTAAAATTTAAACAAAATTTAAAAAACAAAAATTCAGCTGTGATTTCAGCCACTTAGACGCATTCCCGGCAGCGCAATTGACCAAAAGCGTCAGGCTTTCATAAACTAGTCAACATGAAGATGGAAACGATCATCAATCTAATGCTGAACGTATGTTTAAGTTGGACGTCTGAAGTAAGTTAGGTTTGATGGCAGGTAAAGGCAACGCCTTTATAAAACGAGGTCATTTATGAATTACTCATTAATGAAACTCACTTTATTTTTAACTCTTTTCTTATTTGTCAGTTGTGAGGAAAGTTCATTCTTTCCCAAGGACAATTTCAGCGCTATTACTGAGGGCGATGACGAAGACTTTTCCTCTGGTGACACTGACATCTTTATTGATGATCCCGAATTATTTTTAGAATCCTTCACTCAAAACGCCAATGAGCAAAATAAGGTTGATATCTTATGGGTGATTGATAACTCTGCATCAATGGGGAATATGCAAGAAAACCTTGCAAATAACTTTGAGGTGTTCATTGATCGCTTCATTGAGCAAGAAATGGATTTCAATATGGCCATTGTGACCACAGATACCAGACCTCAATTTGTAGGAAAA
Organism: Bacteriovoracales bacterium; assembly: GCA_007117175.1. Taxonomy (GTDB): domain Bacteria; phylum Bdellovibrionota; class Bacteriovoracia; order Bacteriovoracales; family Bacteriovoracaceae; genus SKGZ01. The sequence goes on from SKGZ01000039.1 coordinate 1,923, forward strand.
CCTGTTCCAAATTCAATTGAAAAATTAAACTCGGCTGCAGCTCAAGCTGATGAATATCAATTTAAGGAAGACTTTAAGTCCATGGCGCAAGTGGGAACAAATGGCTGGGGGATTGAAAAGGGATTATCAGCAGCTAAAGAATTTTTTGAAAGAAATGACTTAGATCATTTTTTAAGAAAAGATGCTTTATTAGCTATTGTTGTAGTTGGAGATGAAGACGACCAAAGTGCATTCCATTACCAAGAAAGAAATGATGTGATCAATGGTTTTTATGATTGGCTAGGAGGTCATATTCCTTTGCCGCAACTTTATCAAATTTTTTCTCCAGTCTCTCTCTTTACCAATTATTATCAATCTTTGAAATCAAACCCAGCGAGAGTACAAGTTCACTCAATTGTGAATATTGCAGCTAATCAAGTCGGTTATGGAGTGATTGCAGGAGCAGATCGCTTTATAGAAGCTTCTCAGCTAACCAACGGTGCTATCGCAGAAATTGAAGATGATTTTTATGAAACACTTGATGAACTTTCTAAGAAAATCTATGATCTTTCTGTGAGTTTCGCGCTTCAGAAATACCCAGATCCCTCAAGTATTAAAGTTTACGTGGACGATCTACGATCTTATGATTGGGAATACGACGAAAGCAATAATGCCATTCGATTTTTTGAAGGCAAACAACCACAAGAAGGTGCTGACATTAAAGTCACATTCAAAAAGTTGTAATTTTCATCATCGTTATGTTCCCTGAAAAAATAATAACTAAAAAGGGAAATAGATATGAAAATTATAAAAATAATATTACTGCTTATCTCATTTAATATGATTGCAAACGCCACAGAAGAGTCAGTCTACGACTTTCTGTGGCTTGATGCAGATAAGTCAGTGTACGTCTTACAAAATAAAACTTATAAAAAAGCTAAAACTCTTGGGATTGAACTTAGCTTTTTACAAAAAACTGGAGAAGAGTTTCAAACCACTTATGGATTAGACTTTAAAGTTAATTATTACTTCACTGAGAACTGGGGTTTAGAAGCGTTTTATACCACTTACACTAATTCCACTAATGATACCTACAAGAATCTTAAGGAAGTCAGCGGTAACCAAGAGCCATTTCTTAGAAAGATGAATGGAGCCTATGGTTTAATGGCCTTATGGTCTCCTTTTTATGGAAAAGTTAACACGTTCAATCAAATTTTTTACTTTGACTGGGGCTTTGGATTAGGTCTCGCACAATTAGACACTCAAAGCAATATTACATCTGTTATTGTCCCACAAGCGCCCAATGTTTTTACCAATGATACTATTAGTGCGGTCGCTATGAAAACGATGTTTAAAATTCATCTTTCCAGACGACACACACTAGGTATTGAATTAAGAAATTTTATGTATCGAGCAGAAGCCCCTGGAGAAACAAAACAACTCACCAACTCTGTCGATGTTATGGTTGGATTTGGGATTAAATTTTAAAAGAGGTTTAATGTGCTAAAGTCAATTTTTGCTTTACTAGTTCTCTTTTTAATTTTTTCTTCAGTCTCACATGGGAAGGAAGGACAAGCGATTGCTATCCGTAAAGCCTCTCACTATCATAAAATCAACCAGAACAACCTAGCTTTATTTTATCTTTTTAAGCACCTCAAGAAGCAGCCAGAAGATTATCAAAAATATGAGAAGGTACTAGAAAAAATTGTTAACAAAACAGGGACCTCTCCTCTTTATCACTATAATATCAACTTTCTCTCAAAGTTTCCTACAGCTACTATCTCATTACACATTGCTCATTATTTATTCAAAAATAAACAGTATCAAGAATCATTAAAATATCTATCAAATATCCCAAAGAAAAACAGTTTCTACCCTGAAGCAATGTTATTAAAAGGGAGTATTGAATACCTTGAAGGGCAAGAGGGATATCGTAATTCTTTTGATTTATGCTATCAAGAAGGTTCTCGCTATCAAAAAATGGCAGGAAAAGGGCCATACCAGAGATACTTTGTACTAATTAAAGAGCAGTGCCAAATGAACATGGCAAGAGCCTTATATGAACAAGGTGACTTTGAGGCAACAAATGAAGCATTTAGTTTAATCGATAAAAGATCTTACTCTTGGCCATACTTATTATTAGATCAAGCTTGGAGCTATTATAAACTAGAAGACTATAATCGTAGTTTAGGTCTTCTCATGACCTACCATTCTCCTTTGCTCTCATCTTATTTTTTCCCAGAAGCAGAAGTTTTAGCAGCATTGAGTTATTACAGACTTTGTCTTTACTATGATGCAAATGCCATGATTCATAAATTTTACAAAATTTATAAGCCGCAAGCAGCTCAAATTAAAAAAATTATCGAATCAGCTAGTGATCAATATTATTACGCACTCATTTCAGACCAGTTACCAAGAACAAATCAATATCTCTTGAAATTAAGATCACAGTTGAAGAAAAAGCTAAGACTGAATCTACAAATACAGGCAATTAAGAATATTGATAAAGAAATGGAAGCTCTTAAAGGCAGTCAAAATAAAAAAGATCTTTATGTCTTGCAACAAATTCAAAAAAACTTAAAGTCCCAAACAGCTCTTTTTGTTAAAGAGCACCTCTATCACTTCATTAATCAAATTAATTACTTCTCCTTTGAAATGTTCAATATAAAGCTTGAGATTTTATCGCACCAAAAAGATCTACTTTATGAGGATAAGGAGCTAATTGCAGATCGTGCTCGAGGAACTTTTAAGGGTGCAAATATCACAGATCAAGTTTTCTTTTATAAGTTTGATGGTCAGTTTTGGGCCGATGAGTTAGGTGATTACTCATTTGGCCTTAAATCAAATTGTGAAACTATTCTAAAAGAAGCAGAGGAGGAATAGTGTTCTATTTCAATTGGTTACTTAAGATCAGTCTAA
>SKGZ01000090.1 GCA_007117175.1 Bacteriovoracales bacterium
GGCGATGCCCACTCGCAAACTTTCCAACTATTAGCAGAGCACGGACTGATTGGCTTTTTTCTCTTTTGTGGCTGGTTTTTTTGCTGGCTACGAGAACTCTACCAAAACCGAGACTACTTCAGTAAAATCATGATCCCCTTTGCGATCAGCGGCGCCGTCAGCTTCCAGTTCTACTCCCTCTCCACCGACAATCACAATAACTACTTTGTCATGCTGCTTTACGCCCTCAGCAGCGCCTTCATACTTCAAAAAGGTACGCCATCCTTTTCTAACGAAACCTCGCTCTCAGATTCCGTTCAACCTGGATAATAAAAATAGAATCATAGACAGAAAGATCGATTTGTTTTTTTGCAAAGTCACCTGTGTTGATATCGTCAACTCTTGCAAAAAATTGAGCAATCACTGGCCCAAAAGCTAATCGATAGGAATCGCCAATAACAAGTACCCTCCCCTCTTTATTCTGATTAATATAGACTGCATCAAATCCGTCTACCGCTTTGTTTTTTTTAATTTTATAACTAGTAGGCTTATAGATGCTATCATTGACTAAAGGCTTATCTCCCTGGGCAAGGCACATCTGAATAAGATCAGGCATTGGATAATCTTTAACATCAAATTCAATATCCTCTTCATCAACATTCAGATCAAGTTGCCTTATTAACTGATAGGCTCCCCATGAATTCCAGTGAGTGTCTTGTCTGTGATAAGGATCGTGGGCAGAATCTTCTGATAAGATTTGTTTAACTCTACCAACGCTAAAATATTTTAATTCTCCCAATTCCCTTTCATCAATAAACTCCCACGGAGCAATGCCATCACTAATAAAAAATTGATTGATCAATAATTTCTCGGGATACATCCTAATCTTATTAGGAATAGTTAAGAAGTGAACCTTCGCTTGATGGTCTTTTAATCTCTCCTTAAATGGCATTTGAAACTTCTTATATCCACGCCTAAAAACTGAGTATTGATCCAATAAGGTATCATCTTCGTTTGTCGGGCAATAGAAAATATAATCATCTACTCCTCGGCAAACGTTGCCAATTTTAGGAGCCGATAACGCGCTCTTAATATGAAATCCCATTTTTTTTAATACAAAATTTAGACTGGAACCTGATTGTAGAAAGTCTTTAAGATTATCCCTGTTTGGTATCGTCTTATGAACAACCGTATATTCTGCAATAACAGCAAAGGTTGATAGAATTAATAAAAGTGATAATTTTGCTAAATTCATTTAAAACCTAAAGTAAATAAATGGGCTATGGCTTTGCAGAGAGAGCATGCTTAAGCTCAGTATTAAAATAAATATCAACACCCCTGTTTTAATAATATTATTTTGAGTTTTGAAAAGACGATAACTGTGAGAACTCACAAAGAAGCACGCAAGAATAATAATCGCAATAAACTCTAGCTGAACAGGCTGCAATTGCACTAAAGAAAACGAAGAAAAAGAGAACATCTTTTTCAGAAATTTTAGTGAGCTCGTTAGGTCAAAGGAGCGGAAAAAACCCAACCAATCATTACCAAAATCATTGTATAAATACGGGCCAGAAGCACTTTGCCCAAAAAGGTTTTTCGGATAGAGAATTTTTTTTCAAAAGTTAGCATCCCTCCATGAAAAAGGCCCCAAACGAGAAAATTCCAGCTCGCTCCGTGCCACAAACCGCATAGGGCAAAGACAATCATTTGATTAAGATAGGTTCTGGCCTTTCCTAAGCGATTTCCACCTAGAGGTATATAAAGGTAATCGCGAAACCACGTGGAAAGAGAAATGTGCCACTTCCTCCAAAAGTCCTGAATAGACGTAGCGGTGTAGGGGTGTTGAAAATTTTCTGGAAATTGAAAGCCAATAATTCGACCCAGCCCAATTGCCATGTCGGAGTATCCGGAGAAATCAAAGTAAATCTGGATGGTATAGGCAATAATGCCTACCCATGCTGCCACCAGTGTTAATTGACTGGGGTCTGCATCAAACATCAAATCAGCATAAAAGCTGGCACTATCAGCAATAAGAATTTTTTTAGCGAGCCCTAGAATAAATCTCTCTAGGCCAGAGGAGATTTGATATTTCTTATTTTCTATTTGATATTGAACTTGCGAATATCTCACAATTGGCCCTGCAACTAATTGTGGAAACAAGGAGACATACATTAAGAAATCGCGAAATGATCGAGAGGCCTTAATTTCCCCTCGATAAACATCAATGGAGTAACTCATCGACTGAAATGTAAAAAAGCTTATTCCCAGTGGTAGGGGTATATTAATACCAATTACGTAAATTAAGTATACTATAGAGCCCAAGCTCTGGAACAAAGGTTTTCGATGCTACCTTCCTGGTCACAAAACGAATTCCAGGCTTTAGAGCAACTGTCTACAATTTCGTCATAACTTTTATAAACTCTATTGCTTAAATGATCCCCCTTAAGCTTTTGCCACACCTGTTCCATTGGATTTAGTTCTGGAGAATATGGCGGTAATGGAAACAATGTCAGATTTTCAGGAATTATTAATGCCTCTGTTGTATGCCATGATGCTCGATCCATCAGAATAATTGCGTGATAACCTTTTTCAACTTGTTTTGATATTTCATTCAGGTGAAGCTGCATCATACCTGTTGAGCATTCAGGAAGAATCAATGCACACCCCTTATCTTTTGATGGGCAGCAGGCTCCAAAAATATATGTGGACAGAAATTGTCCTTGTCTCACAACTCGTGGTCGAGTTCCCTTTGCAGTCCAGACTCGTGACAGTAATCCTTGTTGACCAACCCTGCTTTCATCTTGCCACCAGATTTCAATTTTATCAGTATCAATTTCAATCTTGATTTTCTCCACTTCTTCTGGAAAAGTCTCTTTAAAGTTTTCTATAACTTCTTCAGAGTGCTTAGGATGTTTTGAACGTCCAGAAATCCAAACGACGTTTAATCTATCGAGCAAGGTATAAACGCCTGACCTTGAATATTTACAATCAAATTTGTCAGCAAGTAGGTTTTGAATGTCTAATACAGTAACACGACCTCCATTTTTCTCTTCATGAAGCTTATCAATTTCATCTTTAAACTCTTCTTCACTTTCGCTGGGAAGCCTAGGCTTTTTACCTCGTCCTGTTCTTTCAATGAGTCCTTCATAGTCAAAAGCTACAAATCGCCTTATCCATGACCGAATTGCCTGAACATCATAGAGAACAATATCTGAAGTTTCTTTAAGATTCTTACCTGTCTGGAGATGATGGAGAGCTAGAAACTTAATTTTAATAAGTGGGTCACGTTCTCGCTTATATTCTAATAAAAAATCATAGTCTTGAATTTCTTTTGCCAGTTCTTCTACTTTTTTCATTGAAAAGCATAGCAAAATATTTATGCGAGGCCTATGTTTAATTTACGTAATTGGTATAAGCTGAGGGGTGGCAATCTCCAGAGCAAGTAAATCAAAAAGACCTGCTGCCTGTGCCAGTATAAAACTTGAATATTTAAAAATAATCAGTAATAAAAGATTTGCTAAAATGGAGAGGGTTAAAAGTCTTTTTCTAATGACCCTGCTATGACTCGCTTGTATTCCTGATGCAACGTAATAATCAATGATTGATGAAAAAATTTAAATAAGAACATAAAATTTCTCTCCTCTGACATAAAAGAAAAGAGACAAGACAGTTGTCACTAAATTAGATAAACTCGCCTGATTGCGTACTAAGCTCAGTAAGAATAGCGCAATCGGCAAAAATACAAATAAAAACTCATAACTATACCCAACGCACTTGAGTTTTCAGGTTCCAATAATTTGAAAATTATCAGTTAGCAAAGTTGATAGTTCATCCTTGTGTTTACGGATGTAACGAAAAAACTTTGCACAGGCTTCTTCAAATTGGGCTTTTGTTTCGTAGTAATGATTATAAAGAACCTTCTTTTTAAAAAATTTCCAAAGCCTCTCTATTGGATTCAAATTTGGTGAGTATGGCGGAAGATATATGAGAGCAATTCCCAAATCTTTGGCAATTGCTTTTACCTTGGATGATCGATTATAGCGGGCGTTATCCATTATCAAATGAATGACTTCACTGTTAGGGTTTCTACTTCTTAATGCCTTTAAAAGATCACAAATAGAATCCGCATTTACCCAATCACATGTTCTTGTGATCACATCTAGATTTTCAATATCAACCGCACCGTTGATGTTTAAGTGGTATCTGCCGGAGTTGCAGGGAATCTCAAAGTCTTCACCTTTTTTAATCCAACCGTAACTTATGACAGGATTATGCTGGGGATGAGTTGAATCAGCAAAATAGATTTTCCCCTCTGATTCAGACTTTAATCTCATGTATTCATGAATAAAGAGTTCTTGTCTTACGGCATCAGCCTTACCTGGAACTGGTTTTGCTTTCTTATAAGTAAACCCCATTGAGTGCAAGAGCGCTGTGACTCCACTGACAGAATATTTTACGCCAAATTTCTTGTGGATATAGGCAGCAACTTGCTTAGCTTCCATAAAAATATTTGATCTGAGGTGCTGCGATAGCAGTTCTTTCTCTTTGTCAGAGAGAGGACATCTTTTGCCGGAATATGTATCTGTAACAAGCCCGAAAAGACCACCCTCAACATAACGCTTGCGGTAGTTACGGATAGTGCCTTCGTCCAGAAAAAGAAATTTAGCGATATCAGAGTATCTTTCACCATCATCAAGTAACAGAATGGTCTTGATGCGATCAGAATACTTTGCATGTCGCTCAACCTTAAGCTCATGCAATAGCTCTTCTCTTTGTTCTTTGGTAAGGAATCCTTTCATTTCTAAAGGATATGATTTTTTAAACGGGCCGTGAA
>SKGZ01000270.1 GCA_007117175.1 Bacteriovoracales bacterium
AATTTTATCAGAAAAGTTTTTGGAAACCTGAATATTAAAATAGTTCACACCATCATGATCACTATTCATACTTTCAACTTTTCCTTTAACCAATTCTTCTCGCTGCTCGTCACTACTTTTAAAACATAATCGAACATCCACCTCATCATTTTGCTTTAACCGCTGATACTGACTGCGAAGAGTCACCACTCCATCAAAATAATCATCAAATTGACATTCGATCTCATCACCATCTTTGATTATACTTGCTGTCACTATGCACCCCCCTAAGTGATCATCAAGACTCTCATTGACTGGAAAGTCTAATATTTTACCAGCTGATTGCTTTTCATCAGCTGAGGTTTTCTTCTCTCTTTTTTCATCTAAACCTAAGTATTTATTTAATTGCTCTGTCTCCGTCTTACCACCATAACCTTCTCTATTGACCTGCCCATCTTTTTGCTCCATGCCCAGCTCAGTAGAATTGCGATTTTCTGCTTTACCCTTGCCTGCTAGATTGCCGCCACTTCGCTTTGAGCCTGGTTTTTGCTCCATGCCCAGCTCAGCTGAATTGCGATTTTCAGCTTTACCCTTGCCAGCTAGATTGCCACTGGCCTGCTGAGAGCCTGGTTTTTGCTCCATGCCCAGCTCAGTAGAATTGCGATTTTCAGCTTTACCCTTGCCTGCTAGATTGCCACTGGCCTGCTGAGAGCCTGGTTTTTGCTCCATGCCCAGCTCAGCTGAATTGCGATTTTCAGCTTTACCCTTGCCTGCTAGATTGCCACTGGCCTGCTGAGAGCCTGGTTTTTGCTCCATGCCCAGCTCAGTAGAATTGCGATTTTCAGCTTTACCCTTGCCAGCTAGATTGCCGGCACCTGCTTCACGAGTATTTTTTCCATGATATTGACCGTCTTGCAGATCTTGCTCTTGGTAATTTTTCCCTTTAAGCTCTTTTCGAAGTCGCTCCTGATCATGATCAAGGTCATGGTGTCCCCCTTTGGAGCCATCTGCCTTGGCAATATAGTCATTGTCAAATGTTTGCTCAATCATTTCCTCGCGAACCTTAGCGTAATCTGAATCGCGAGCAACTTTTAGTTTTTGATCCTCAAATTTTAACTTATAATGTTTTTCTGCTGAATCTTTCTCTTGGTAATAAAACTGCAACTCACGTCCTGAAACGACCCATAAATTAAGCTTCCAATCAAATTCAGGCTTAAGAGAGCCTTCAATCACCCAGGCCCCTTGATGTTGCATTAACTCGTGAGGCTCATCGTGTACACTTTCATAAATCCAAGTATTGCCACTGCCCTGTTTTTCAAAAAATTTGCCCACAAACGGACTGGGGCCTTTGATTTTAACTAGCCAATTAGTAAGAACTCGACGGCAGTTTTTTTGATCAGAAATTAACCAATAGTCTTCTTCTAAATCAAGTTCTTCTATCCATTCAAAGGCAACTTCTTTTTTGGCAGTGCCAGCGCTCTGAGCACTTGATCCTTTAGACTTAATGGAAAAATCACTTTGAGAACTTTTTTGTGCTTTAGCAATTTGTGCATTAATCGCCTTAAGCCAAAAATTAACTTTAAAACCCAAGGCCTTTTCTTTGACATTTTCTTCAATAATCTCATATTTTCCCAACTTGCTAATAGCCTTAAGATACTTAGGGTTTTGAATCTGATTCACTATAGCAATTTTCTGAGGGTAGCTTGCACCTAGCGCTTTAAGATGCTTCATTAAGGAAAGGATAAAGGCAAAGTCATTATTATCTCTTAATAGAGTGACTATCAGTGCACCAGCTTGTTCGGCTAAAATTTCATCTAAAGCATCAATTTTTGGTTCAATAGACTGATAGGTCAATTCATTTTGAGAATTCAAGAAGTTACTTAATTTATCCCATTTTTCATCTAAACCAATTGTAATGACCATGGCCTTGCTCATATCACACCTCTTTGAGCTGTATCGGAGAAAATGGTAAGAAATTCAGAAGAAAATAAAAATTTTTAAAACAGATAAGCAAACTCAAGCATAAAGACCGAATCAGCTACAATTTCTTGCTTATTAGCTGGATCATTCACCCGCTCGTCTTGGAACTGGTATCGCCAATCAAAAGCTGTCCTATCCACATCGTAGCTTTGGGAATAAAAGAATTGACTGACTTTAAACTTGCGATCTTTCCTGAGAGTAAAGGTCTGACTTAGCACTGCACCAAAGATAAATCCAGCAGTAGAAAACTCATCGTATTGGGTTTCAAATGGATCCGGCCCCACAGCTGGAATTGCTTTCACCTTCTTGGCCTGAATGGAGGGAAAGCGCACACTCTCATAGCCAATCATCGGACCAAAGCTGACTGTGCCAGTTTCAAAAATATTCATAAAGATGAATTTGGGTGCAAATCTTAAAGTAAAATGTCGAGAATCAGCAAAATCATTAGAAGTGATCACTTGACCAACTGAAGCCGAAATCAATTCAATATCCCAATACTGACTAATATAGTGAGCTTGAAATAAACTAGTGGAAACAAAGACCTTAGAGCCGATCAATGCAATAGGACTAGCACCAATACCCAAGTAAAGATTAGACTTAGGCTCAGTGAACTGAAACTTCTTTAATTCGGGAAACTCAGTCATCAAAGGATCTTCTTCCAGGTCGCGCTCATTCACACTAAAACGCCCGTATTCAACATCCTCGGCCATCAGCAAGCAAGAGAATAATAAAAAAATGGCAAGCAAAAATCTCATTATGGTACTAATCCTTTTAACATCTTTAAACAGCGCGGTTTTAATCCATCTAAATTTTCACCCTTGAGTAGATAGAACTGCGCCTCATTTAAATATCCTAAACTTAAAACGCTACAGCCAAGAACAGTGTTTAACTCTCCTTGCCCTCCTCCTAAAGAAAGGCCATAAATAGCTGAGGCCATGGCGTAATGATAGTCCTTGTTTTGATAAAAAGTTTGAGAGAGTTTTAAAACAGTCTCGCTTTTAAAGGCTGCAAAAACTTCCTTTTTAACTTCTAAATAAGCTTCAACCCCCGGCCTTCTCATGCCAAAAGCAGGATAGAGCTTAGGCCAACGCAGGGCCTGGGCCACGGTTGGATTCTGACCCGAGCGACAGTACTGATTAGTGGGGCTGACAATCCTGGCGGTTTCAATCACTTGTTTGCAGCGCTTTTGGTAACTCTGAGCGGTTTGAAAACTCTCGCGAGACTTAGGAACCAACACTTGTTGCAAGGAAGGGTTGGCCTTAGCAATGCCCTGCAAGTGATTGGCAAATAATTGATAGAGTTCGGCCAAGCGCAAGGAAACAATCATATCCAATTGTCCATCCACTCCTTCTAAGGCCATATAAAGATCTGTCACACCTGCAAAACGAGTGGCCACTTGCTCTAATCTCTCCAAACTTCCCTTGGATCGTAGAACATTTTTAACTGCCCCTGCCTGTCTGTCCACACCTTCTAATTTAGCCCAGCGACAAACAGCATCGGCATCAGAGCCGGAACAAACTTGTTTAACTGCAGAGACTGCTGAAGCTTGAGAGGTTGAGGATAATTTATAACGCCCCTTAAACAAGCCTAGCGCCAAGGTAGCAGAAGGGCGCATTCCACTTAACAATTGATCCAGTGAAGAGGGCACCTCAATGGGAGATTCCAATAGATTGGTCACCTGCTCTTCTAGTTGAGCACGAGTTTCAGCTGGTATTTTGGCAAAAAGGGGTGAGCGCGCACTAGAAGCCAGGTTTTCCCAATCTCGAGTGGCAATTAACAGTGCGATCATCTCATTAAATGAACTCTGCTTTTGCTCTGCTGTATAACCACCAGTATTGACAATTTTACGATAGGTTTCAAAGGCCTGTTGATAATTACCCATTTTAACATGCTCAGAGGCCAAAGAAGCTTCAATCTCATAGCGCTTGGCGGGATCTTGCTCTTTTGAGGCAATTAAATTGGCAGAGCTTAAAAAAGTCATAATGTCTTTTTCACGCTTACTGGCTTCCAAGGCTTTTTGCAAGGCCAGATTACGCAGCTCCACATTCTGAATAGTCGCTGCATTTTCTAAATAGCTCTTTCCTTGAGCAAAGCTATCAAAACCAGCGGAAGCTTCCACCTGTGACTGAAGTTTTTTAACCTTGGCCTGCTCTTTAATTTTAGAGACTTTCACATTCAGTGGCCTATTGGGTAGATTCAGCTTTAAAATTTTATCACTCCAGATCACCAAATTATCAAAGTCGGACTTTAAATTAAAGTAATCCAAAATCAGGTCTGCCGAGTCAATGGCGTACTTGGTACGAGGGTAGGCCTTCATAAAATTCAGCAGATCCTGTAAGGCCTTGGTGTAAAAACCTTGATCATAAATTGCCTTGGCCAACGCAAAATTAGTTTTAGGATCTTTTTCTTTACTTTTGTCAGTCTTTTTTAATAAAGTTAGCGATTCAATGAGCAGTCCTTTCACTCTCCTGAGTTCATAGAAAGAATACTCTTTTTCTTTTTCAGCGCAATAAACTGCATTTTTAAGAACTAGGTTTTGATGCTCCGTTTTTCCAAACTCTCCTTTAAACACCCTTAAATAGAAATCTGCACATTTAAGATAATCTTCTTGTCTGAAATAGGCATCTCCCATATTCATGGCCATTCGGGCTACATAGGGACTCTTAGGAAAAGTCGCCAGATACATCTCATAATAAGTCACAGCTTGCGAGAGATGAAAATCCTTGCGAGGATTTCCCTTTTTCTTACCCTCTTCGTGGGAGCGAGTTCCCAAATCCCTTAATTGTTTTTCAAAAAAAGGATCAGCAGACTGGGCCACTTCTTTTGGTCTTTGATAGAAAAGCCGCCA
>SKGZ01000214.1 GCA_007117175.1 Bacteriovoracales bacterium
GGCATTAGGGGAATAGTAAAATGGAAAATACAAAAGCAGTTGATGCAAAGAAATTTAAAAGAAAGCTTGAGGGCGTTGTCGTTTCTGATAAGTGTTCTAAAACTTTGGTGGTGAAGGTTGAAAGAAAGTTCAAGCACTCAAAATATAGAAAATTTGTGACTCGTTCAAAAAAATATCACGCTCACGATGAAAAAGAGATCGGTAAAGTCGGTGATCGCGTCAGAATTATTGAGTCAAGACCTCACTCTAAGTTGAAAAAGTGGGAGCTTCTTGAAGTGACCAATAAAGGGGTATTAGTATGATTCAGCAGCAGTCGTGTTTAGAAGTAGCAGATAATTCTGGAGCTAAACTTGTTCAGTGTATCAAGGTGCTAGGTGGTTCCAAAAGAATGTCAGCTAATCTTGGAGATGTGATCGTGGTGGCAGTCAAGCAGGCCATCCCAGGTGGAAAAGTGAAGAAAGGCGATGTGAAAAGAGCCGTGATCGTCAGAACTAAAAATCCAGTTCACCGCAACGATGGCACTGCTATCCAGTTTGACAATAATAGTGTTGTTTTAATTGGAACAGGTAGCACGGACCCAATAGGGACACGTATTTTTGGACCAGTGGCTAGAGAGCTTCGCGGTAAGAGTTATACTAAGATTTGTTCGTTAGCCAGTGAAGTTTTATAGGCTAGGGGAAAGACGAGAGGGAAATATGAATAAGTTTAAAATTAATGATGAAGTAGTGGTTCTTGCTGGAAAAGATAAAAATAAAAAAGGCAAACTCACTAAGATCAACTACAAAAAAGACACAGTGATTGTTGAGGGTGTTAACTTGGTGAAAAAAACAGTGAAGGCTTCTCAAGAAAATCCTGAGGGTGGAATTGTGGATAAAGAGCGGGCGATTCATATTAGCAATATTGCTTGTGTTAGCCCCAAAACAGGTAAAGCAACAAGAGTTAGTTTTAAAGAAGAAAATGGAAAAAAAGTGAGAATCGCAAAAGCATGCGGTTCAGTTTTAGCTTAAGGAAATTAGGGTAAGGTTATGACAAGGTACAAAGAGCATTACGAAAAAAATGTAAAAAAAACGATGCAGGATAAGTTCAATTACAAGAACGTTCACCAAATTCCTAAAATCGAAAAAATAGTGGTGAGCAGTGTTCACAGAGATTGTGTCACTAATGGAAAAATTGTGGATAGTATCGTGAATGACCTTTCAGCTATTACCGGTCAAAAGCCAGTGATCACTCGTGCCAAGAAGTCCATTGCTTCCTTTAAATTGCGTGAAGGTCAAGCTCTTGGAGCCAGTGTTACTTTGAGAGGAGCAAGAATGTATGAGTTTCTTGATCGCTTGGTGAACTTCTCTCTTCCTCGGGTCAAAGATTTTAGAGGATACAACTCAAAAAATGGTTTTGATGGAAGCGGAAACTATACTTTAGGAATTAAAGAGCAAATTACTTTTCCTGAAATTAACTATGATAAAATCGATAAAATTCGCGGATTGGGAATTGCGGTTGTGACAACTGCTAAAAATAATGATGAAGGGCGAGAGCTTTTAAGAGCGTTTGGTTTCCCTTTTAAAAAATAAGGATAATAGGAAGAATTCATGGCAAAAATTAGTACAGTCGTTAAAAATGAAAAAAGAAAAAAAATGGCCCTCAAGCAAGCAAAAGTGAGAGCGGAGTTGAGAAAAATGGTCATTAATGAAGAGCTTTCTCCAGAAGAAAGAGAGGCGGCTATGATTAAGCTTTCTCGGTTGCCTCGCAACGGCTCAGCCACTCGCGTTCGCAATCGCTGTGAAGAAACAGGCCGACCGCGTGGCTACTATCGTAAATTTGGTATTTGCAGAATTAAACTAAGAGAGCTTGGACACCGTGGTTTGATCCCAGGGTTAACCAAATCAAGCTGGTAGAATCAATAAGACTTAAGGTAAGGAAAGACTATTATGATGACAGATCCTATTTCAGACATGTTAACACGAGTAAGAAATGCTATTTCAGCAGGCTTTGATAAGGTTGATGTACCTGGGAGTCGAATGAAGGCTCATATTTGCTCAGTCCTTAAAGAGGAAGGTTATATTCGCTCATTTAAGGTAGTGGCTAAGTCTCCTAGCAATATTAAGATTCGTGTTTATCTCAAAGAGGGAGCGATTGTTGGAATTCAAAGACACTCCTCACCTGGTCTAAGGGTTTATAAAGGTTATAGAGAGATTCCTAGGGTTGCCAGTGGTTTGGGTGTTTCCATTCTTTCAACCTCTAAAGGGATTTTATCATCAAGAAAGGCTAAGAAATTAAAGGTTGGCGGAGAAGTTGTCTGCCGAGTTTGGTAAGGGAGAAGTGATATGTCACGTATTGGTAAGCAAATAGTTAATATTCCAGACAAGGTGGAACTAAAGCTCAACGGCATGACCTTGAGTGCTAAGGGGCCGAAAGGAAATCTGGAGAGAACATTTTCTGATAAACTCAATATCAATATTGAGAATAAAGAAGTGAAGGTTGAGCCTAAAAATGCTCAAGACCAAGAAAGTCGCGCACTGTGGGGACTCACTCGCAGTTTGATTTTCAATATGGTTCATGGTGTGAGTGAAGGTTTTACTAAGGATCTAGAATTTAACGGAGTTGGTTACAGAGCTTCTGTTTCGGGCAAAACTCTTAATCTGAACTTGGGCTATTCTCACCCTATTGAGTATGCACTACCAGATGGCATTGAAGCGAAAGTGAACAAAAATACTATTAGTATCTCTGGTGCCAGCAAGGAGTTAGTTGGTTTAGTGGCTGCACAAGTAAGATCTAAAAGACCACCTGAGCCTTATAAGGGCAAGGGAATTAAATATGCTACTGAGCGTATTATTAGAAAAGCTGGTAAAACTGGCGCGAAAAAATAATTAGGATAGGTTTATTATGAGAAAGTCATTAAGAAAAATTAAGAACCCAGTCAAAGCAAAAATTAATAAGCGTAAACTGGCTATACGTAAAAAAGTGATTGGTTCTTCTGAGTCACCGAGAATTTGCACTGTTAAAACCAATAAACACTTACAGATTCAAGTGGTAGATGATGCTGCTATGAAAACGTTGTTTTCCTTCCAAACATTTGGCAAAAAGAAAGTTGGCGATGGGGCTAATATGAAGTCTGCTGAAGAGTTGGGTGGAGCCGTTTCAAGTAAGTTGAAAGAGCTTAACTTAACTCGAGCAGTTTTTGACAGAAATGGACGCCAGTACACCGGTATTGTTGCCAAGGTTGCTGACTCTATTAGAGCTGGTGGAATTCAAATTTAATATTATTCATTGAAGGGGATAAGAGAATGAGCGAAGAGACAAAAAAAGACACAACGCTTGAGGCAGCTGCTGAGAACAATAATGCAGAGGCTAGCAAGGACTCTAAAAAAGAAAAATCGAAGAGTCAGACTCGAGCGAAAAGAGCCAGTGCGACTACTGAATCAAATCCCGATGGTCCTGCGGTTGATCTTGAGGAAAGGGTAGTTGCTGTTAATCGTGTCGCTAAAGTGGTTAAAGGTGGTCGTCGTTTTTCATTCTCAGCTTTGATGATTGTTGGGGATAAGAATGGTCGCGTAGGCTTTGGACTTGGAAAGGCTAAGGAAGTACCAGATGCTATTCGTAAAGCTTCTCAAATTGCTGCTAAAAGAATGATTAAAGTGCCTCTTGATAGTGGGACGATACCTCATGAGATTTTAGGGGAATTTGATGCCGGCAAAATTTTATTCAAGCCTGCAGCGGAGGGGACTGGAATTAAGGCTGCTGGAGCTTGCCGTTCGATCCTTGAGCTAGCAGGGGTGAAGGATGTTTTAACTAAGTCACTTCGTGGAAACACTTCTCACAATGTAGTGAAGGCAACCTTTGATGCTTTAAAAAACTTGCGTTCAGTGGAGCAAATATCTAAAGCTCGTGGAATTGATATTAAAAATACTAGAATTAAGTAGACGAGGATAAAGTCATGGCAAATAAAGAAATTACAGTCAAATTAATCAAGAGTCCTATTAGCTGTACTCAAACACAAAAAGCAACAATATTGGGATTAGGACTTAAGAAAGTTGGCCAGCAAGGAACATTGGAAAATACTCCTTGTGTTCGCGGGATGATCAAAAAAATGATTAATTGGTTGGAGATTAATCCAACAACCAAATAAGAAAGATAAAATAACGACGAGGATAAGGTTATGTTAACATTAAGTAATTTGCACAGCCCAGGAGCAACCCGAAATCGCAAAAGATTAGGTCGTGGTCAAGGTTCTGGACAAGGAAAGCAAGCAGGTAAAGGACATAAAGGTCAAAAAGCGAGAACTGGTGGCGGAATTCGTACCGGTTTTGAGGGTGGGCAAATGCCTATTTATCGCCGTTTACCCAAGCGCGGTTTTTCCAATGCTCCATTTAAAAAAGAATTCGCCATCATTAATTTGGATGCTCTTAATGAAAGATTTGAGGGTGCTGTGGTGAATAGAGATTCCTTGATCAATCAAGGCTTTCTTTCTGGTTCAGATAAGAAAAAAGCAATCAAGGTTTTAGCTAAGGGTGAAATTAGCAAGAGCTTAGAGTTTCAGGGAATCGAGAAGTTTTCTGAGTCTGCTAAAAAAGCAATTGAAGCTGCTGGCGGCAAGCTAAGTTAATTCAAATCATTTTGACTATTGAACAATCTTTTTAAGATAAACCGGGATTAAACTGTTATGAGCGAAAGTGTTAAGAATAAAGTGGGAGAGTTGCGTGGTCGTTTGCTTTTCATGTTGGCCATGTTGGGGGTTTTTAGGATTGCCACTCAGGTTCCAACACCTGGAGTGAACAGTAAGGCTTTAGCCTCTTTCTTTGCTAGTTCTA
>SKGZ01000084.1 GCA_007117175.1 Bacteriovoracales bacterium
ACTTTTTGAACAAGGCCCTGAGGCCAAGACAAACACGTCCACTGCACTATGAGCTGCTGATTTTAAGGGGTACGTTGCTGGGTGAGCAAAATGGGCCTCTGTTTTTAAAGGTATTTTGGTCTGATAAGTTCCTGGACCTGTGGCCCAACCGAGATAGGGATTCTCAGCTGCATTACCAAGCATCACTTGCCCTTTCACTTCATTCACATGGCCATAACCATTAAGGGCCAAGGCTCCAGTGTCATGATCAGCGGTGACTACGATAAGAGTCTCTTCAGAATTTGTATTTTTAAGAGCGTAAGCAATGGCGCGATCAAATTCCAGAACTTCTTCAAAGGCATGGCGAACTAAATTTGCATGAGCAGCATGATCAATCCTTCCCCCTTCAACCATTAAGAAATATCCTTGCTCATGATCCTCTACACTCTTGAGTGCCAATTGCAACATCTGAGTTAAGGTGGGTTGTTTTTTGACCTGCTCCACCTTTCTCTCCACCATATAATCTAAATGCCTGTCGCTAAAAATTCCCAAAGTGGGCTTTTCTATTTTAACTGGCAAGTCTTTTGCGGATTCAATGATTTGCCAACCACTTTTAGCCAATTGCTCTCTAATCTTCTTCTTAAAAAAGCGGGCCCCACCACCCATTAAGAAATCCAAACTAGAATTATGCACCTGCTTGGCAATTTCCATGGCGTATGAGCGCTGCTCACTTTGAGCGAAAAAAGCAGCTGGTGTGGCATGGGTCACTTCGGTGGTGGTGAGCACTCCCACCTTCTTACCACTTTTTTTAAAGTAATCACTCATCGGTGTGATTTTTTTTTTATCATCGCTGATATTGATTGCTCCATTATAGGTCTTAACTCCAGCCGATAAGGCGGTGGCCGCAGCAGCTGAATCAGTCACCCAATCATCACTACTATAGGTTCTAGAAAAACCAGAAACTGGCAGCTGCTCCATTTGCAATCGACCTTTAGAACCATGAGCATACACTCTGGCCCCAGTGACCAATGAAGGCCCTAGTCCGTCACCAATAAAGAAAATGATGTTTTTGGCCGCAAAAACTTGGGTGCAAAGAAAGAAACTTAAAAAGAAATAACGACTCATCTCCTACTATAGTATATGATGGGAGTCTTTTTTTCATCACAAAAGCTATAAATCACATTATTTTTTTCAGCCAATAATTGTTGAGCATTTTGCAGTCTTTCACGGCACTGCTCACCACTTGCTTGGGGCAAACCTTTAAAAGTATTCATTCTAAAAAAACCACGGTGAATACTATAGTAAAAACCTTGATATAACTCTCCCTTATGCTGCAAACAAAAAGTGCCAAATAAGCTTAAACCAGCATCACTAAATTGCTGCACCACTGATTCATCTTGTTGCAAGCACTGCCGTTGAGTTTGCACCTTCTGTCCTCTTAAAATAGCAAAATCCTTATTCAAAGGCTTGGCATAATGCACTTCTAAACGATAGCGCTCTTGATTAACATAGCCGCGACAGCGATAAAACACCACGTCCAATTGCTGGCCCTGTAATTGATGCTCTAGAAACTGCCCCTCAGTGTCACAGCTTACTTTACTGGTAAATTCAGAAGGGTGGTCGAACCTTCTTAAACTGGCCTTAGCGCGAAAGAAATCTAAAGTCAGATCGTGACGATTACTCATCACATTGCGACAATAAGCTGAGACCAGATGCATGGAATCAATGGCCGCAAATCCTGCACTGGCCATTTCTAACTGAGCGAGGCACTGCTCTTGAGTGGAATAACTCTCTCTTGCTTGAGTTAAACTCATGGCAAAACTATGCCCATATTGTACCAACACTCTTTGCCCAAAAGATCCTTGCTGACAGCCATAATCAAAAACATCAAGACCCAATTGCTGCATCTTCTGCGCAACTGCTTGCGCACTTTGCTGACATTGAGCATCTTGTAAATCAAAGCTCTGCCCGCGATAACTCATCACCGAACTATAAGCACTAAAGGAAAAAACATGAATGAGAAAAACACAAGCTAATTGGCTAAATTTTAATTTCACAATACGACTCCTTGAATGGAGTCAATTTATCATACAGAAAAGCTCAATGGCCAGAGCTCACAGCTAAGAAAAATGCACTGCGAAAAACTGGCTACCCTACCCCCGCCTCAGCGGCCGTAGATCCTCAGCAGTAAGCACTTCAGTTTGCAATAAGCGAGCACAATAACTCTCCAAATCAGAGCGACGGGTCTTTAAAAGATCCATCGCTTTTTGATAACAGCGATCTAAAATTGCCATCACCGCCTGATCAATGGCCGCGGCGGTTGCCTCACTATAATTCACCACTGCAGTGGCGCTGGTATTGAGGAATTGATTGTGCTGGCGCTGCAAGCTCATATGAGAAAACTCTCCTTCCATACCATATTGAGTCACCATACGGTGAGCTAAATCCGTGGCCCTCACTAAATCATCAGCAGCACCGGTGGAGCGATGCTGAAAGATTAACTCTTCAGCGGCACGTCCGGCTAGTAAGATAGCGATCTTGTTTTCTAACTCTTCTTTTTTCATTAAAAAGCGATCTTCAGTGGGGCGCTGAATGGTATAACCCAGGGCCCCCATACCTCGAGGGATAATAGAAACCTTGTGCACCACTTGATCTTGCTCAAGTGACAAGGCCACTAGAGCATGCCCCATTTCGTGATAGGCCACCACCTTTCTTTCAAAAGCATTGAGCAGCCGACTCTTGCGCTCTAAACCTCCAATAATTCTTTCTAGGGCCAATTGAAAGTCTTCTAACTCCACTTCTTTTTTTTGTTTCTTAGTGGCCATTAAGGCCGCTTCGTTGACCAAGTTGGCCAGATCCGCCCCGGTAAAACCGGTGGTTAAGTCGGCAATTTCTTGTAAATTTAAATCTGGGGCCATTTGAATTTTCTTAATGTGCACCTTTAAAATGGCCATTCGTCCGTTTTTATCGGGGCGATCCACTAGGACTTGCCGATCAAAACGACCTGCACGCAGTAAGGCCGGATCAAGAATTTCTGGGCGATTGGTGGCGGCCAAAAGTAAAATGCCACTTTGGGCATCAAAGCCATCAAGTTCGGTGAGCAATTGATTAAGGGTTTGCTCTTTTTCATCATTTCCCCCGCCAAAATGTGCCGCTCCTCGGGCCTTGCCAAGAGCATCTAGTTCATCGATAAAGACAATACAAGGTGAGTGCTTGCGGGCCTGTTCAAAAAGATCGCGCACTCTGGCCGCTCCTACCCCCACAAACATTTCCACAAACTCTGAGCCAGAGATGGAAAAGAAGGGCACTCCCGCCTCTCCCGCAATGGCGCGGGCAAAGAGAGTTTTTCCCGTGCCTGGAGGACCGACTAGCAAAATCCCCTTGGGCATACGCGCTCCTAGGCGGATTGATTTTTTCTGATCTTTCAGAAAGTTCACCACCTCCTGCATTTCTTCTTTGGCCTCATCCACTCCAGCAATATCATCAAAATTGACCTTGGTGTCAGTTTCCACAAAGATTTTGGCCTTACTCTTGCCCACATTCATCATAGAGCCGCCTAGATTTTTAGCGGCAAAGCGGCGCATGAAGTAAAACCAAAGACCTACAAATAATAGAGGAGGTATAATCCATGACAGTAAGTTCTTAAAAAATTCACTTTCTTGTTTTTGCTCAAACTCAATGGATTGCCCCTTTAACAAATTTAACATTTCCGGATCGACTCGATTAGAGTAATACCAAGTCTGAGAGTCATCTTCTTTAACTAGAACCTTTAATTGATCTTGAGTAATAATGGCCTTGCTTACTTGCTGTTTTTCAAGCAGATTGAGAATATAATCAAAACTTACTTCTTTTGTGTTCTGCTGCCATGTCAGAATAAGGTTTTGAATCATCAAAAAAGAGAAAAACAGCAGCAGAAAAGTAAGAAAACGACGATTCATAGCAATTAGGACTTCACTTCAAATTTTTCACCATTATGGGTAAAAATCACTTCTTTTTCTTCATAGCTTGTTTTTAAGTTCACTGGTCTTTTCCAAAGGGCAAAAAGATTTTTCAAAGTTTGCTCCGCGTATTGCACATCCAGATCCACGCCGTAATGGGTGTGCTCTAGCAGGAGTTCACTGCGATTTTCAAAATTAGCATCAGTGACTTCAATGAGTGGATTGCCAAAGTTAGTCAGCTGGCTCAGTAGTTTTTGCTTAATGGCAGCAAAGTCACGAGAGTCAATCTCATAGCGCTTAGAACGGGGATTAAATTTATAGGTAAAGATCTGTTGGCGATTGCAAAACTCTGGGGTAAGAAATTCATCGATAAAAGAAATATCGTTGTGCGTCCTTCTCACCTCAAAAATTTTCTTTTTGCCTAGCATGGCCCTAGTATCCCAATTAGCCTTGGCTGTCATATCATCGCATTCATTATACTCTTTACCAAAGCGGCCAGTGTTCCAGCGGTACTCAATATCGCGAAAAAGCTCAATGCCTATTTTATAGGGATTAATTTGCTGGCGACTCATGGCCATCACACCCGCATGCTTATCGGCAAAGTCAATCACCTCAGAAGCATTAAGAGCTTTTTCAGTGAGAATGCGAGAGTGCCAAAAACTAGCCCAGCCCTCATTCATAATCTTGGTGACTCTTTGGGGAAGATAATAATAGGCTTCGTCTCTTAAGATTCCCGCAATATCTGCCTCCCATTCTTGCAAGGGAGCATGCTCGATTAAAAAAAGTAAAATATCTCGCGAAGGTTTTTCTGGAAAGCGAATGATTTCATCTTCATGCTCTTCTACTTTTTGATTCAGGCCTTCTGCTCTTTTTTGGCTTCTCATAAAA
>SKGZ01000244.1 GCA_007117175.1 Bacteriovoracales bacterium
AAATTCTTAATACGCAATTACGATTAGTTTTGCCTATGATTAACGAGGCTGCCAGTTGTCTTGCTGATGGAATCATTGAAGATCCGGGAAGTTTAGATTTGGCTTTGGTTTACGGTATTGGATTTCCACCTTTTAGAGGAGGGCTATTAAAATATGCAGATGCTCAAGGTCTGGAAAAAATTGTTGAAAAGATGAACTCTTTTTCCTCTTCTGTCTCTGCTGATCGTTATCAAGTTCATCCTTACTTAAAGAAACTAATTGGACAAAACCAAAGTTTCTATAATTAGCGACTCTATGAGTATCAGCTTTATTCGTTTTTTCCTCTCTCATTTGCTTTCCTCTCGTTCGAGACAAAAAATTGTCTTATTGGCACTTTTTGGGCTTTTGCTCTCCTCATTTTCCCTTCTCTTCTTGCAGGGAATTATGGGGGGGCTACAAGAAAACATGATTCAACGATCAAAAGATATTCATGGAGACTTCTTGTTAAGGCTAGACCAGGATTTAAGTCAGTCAGAGAGGAAACAACTTGTTCAAGAACTGAGTGACTATGCTGAATTTGTGACTCAGGAATTAGAGGTAGAGTTATTAGTTAGACATCGAAACTACCTCTCTCCTGTTCTTTTAAGAGGGCTTTTACTCAATGATGATCAAATTCCAGCTTTTCTAAAGGGATACGATTTATCTGGTTTAATTCTGGGAAGTGATCTGGCAAGGAAAATAAGGGCATATCAATTAGCTGAGGTTGTGATGTATTCTCCTGCGGCCGTGAATGAGATGCTAGGAGATGTCCCAAGAGTCAGCAGTGATGAAGTCAGTGATCTTTTTCATTCCGGTCAAATTGAGGTTGATGGTATTCAAGCATGGACTAGAATTGAATTTGTTCAAAACTTACTTGCAGAGACTAAGGTGAATAGTATTAGGCTTTATCAGGCTACACTGAATGTATCGCAGCTGAATAATATTGTGAAAAGGCAAGGTTTGGTGTCAAAAGTTAAGCTTTACTCTTGGGCTGACTTATTTCCTGAGTTAATGTGGGCATTTCAATTAGAAAATATTGTTATGATTTTACTCTTTACTTCGATGTGTTTATTGATTTCTCTCAGTATTGTCAGTGGCTTTTCATTATTTTTTAATAAAATTAAATTTGATTTGGCCACACTATGGTTTCTTGGTTGCTCCAGAAAGAAACTGAATGTTTTATGCTTAAGTACTATTCAAGTTCTTAATTTGATAGTTTGCTCTATGGGAGTTGCACTGGCCTTATTGATCCTAAAATTACTCAAATACTTTAATCCAACGGTGATGCCTGATGTTTTCATGGAGCGCTCTTTGCCAGTTTCTTACAGTTGGTGGGAGTTACTTTTATCACTTGGGCTGCCTTATATGATTGCTACTATTTTTTCAATCCTTTCCTATAGGCAATTTTTCCAGGAAAACAAAAGTTTTCTTCCGCTTATTCGTAGACTTGGACAATAGCTGTATTTTTTTGTAAATTTAAGTTATCAGGGAGAGTTTATGGAGAAAAAATATAAAACATTAGCAGAGTTCTATCCTTTTTATTTAACAGAGCATTCCAATCGAATCTCACGGTTCTTACACTTTATGGGCACCACTGCAGTTTTATTTTTACTTTTTGGAGGGATCCTCACAGGTCATTTCCATTTACTGTTCTTTATGCCAATAGTTGGTTACGGTCCTGCATGGGTAGGCCATTTCTTTTTTGAAAAAAACAGACCTGCAACTTTTCAGTATCCATTGTATAGTTTGGCAAGTGACTTTATTATGTTTAAAGATATCATGACTGGTAAAATCACTGAGAAGTTAGAGCAAGCGCAAAAGACGATTAATGGATGAGACCCTTAGGTCTTATTAGCTTCTTTGTCTGGACTCTAAAACACTTTATTAAGTATATTCGTTATTATTTTTTTGCAATTTGCTCATTATTTATTTTGCATTATAGCTCTTCTTTGCTTCCCAATCTAGCAAAAGACTCACTTAACATTTTAGAAAGTAGTGGCCAGGAAAATAAAAAGATAATGATTTCATTAATTTTGCTAGCAATGGTATTAATTATTGCCAGAACTGCCTCTCGATGGATCTTCTTTCTGCCGGCAAGAATTTTTCAGCGGCAGATGAGATTAGATTATATGAATACTCTATCTCAATTAGATGACAGTCAACTTCAAAAATTTACAGCTGGCCAGTTATATCAATACCTCATGAATGACTGCGATTATATCAGAGCGTATTTAGGATTTGCTTTGTTACAAATTTTTAATGTGATCATTGCTTTATTGATATTGATCCCCAAAATTAATCAAGATTACTCCAATCTATTAATAACTTTGAGCCCTCTCATGTTGGCAATTATTTTAATGGTGATTGTTGTTTCTTTTACCCAAGGGTGGTACAAGCAAGGATTAAGTGCACAGGAAAAATTGCAGAATTTTATTTTAGAAAGCTTTGCAGGCAAAAAAGATATAAAATCTCTTAAAAGAGAAGAAAGTTTTATTGATCTTTTTGAAAATGACTCTAGAAAAGAGAGTTTTTTTTTCTTTAAGGCGAGCTTGGTAAGGTCAATAGTAAGACCATTACTGGTTTTGGCTGCTGGCTGCTCCTTTGTTTGGTCTTCATGGATTTTGATTGATCAAGGAGAAGTAGGCGATGTGATTGCTTTTAGTACGTTTATCTATTTACTGCTCGATCCGCTCATGTTTTTAACTTGGATTGGCGTGGTGGTAGCCAATGGTCATGCCAGCTGGGTTCGATTGGAAATTTTTAATAGCAAGCTTGCTCACCAGACTCAACCAGCAGGCGTGTTTTCGCAAGTCGATGAAGCTCATTTACAGAAAGTACTGCAATACACACAGGCAAGATTAATAGGGTTTTGTGGACCTACTGGCTGTGGTAAAAGTCGATTATTGCAATCACTTGCATTAAGGCTTAAAAAAGATAGAAAAAAGATCAGTTATGTAGCACAAAATCCATATTTTTTTGAAGATACAATTGAGATGAATCTTACTTTAGGTCATCAGGTTGCAGCTGAAAAACTTATTGAATTATTTTCAGTTTTTAATTTAGGTGATCTTTTTAGCGACCCTTACGTTTTTTTAAAGCGAGAGTTAGAGGGCAATGGCAATGAGCTTTCTGGAGGACAAAAAAAAAGATTGGCGCTCATTCGTTCCTTGGTTAGTGATGCAGATATCTTGCTTTGGGATGACCCTTTTTCGTCGATTGACTATTACTCCGAAAAAAAAATATGGAGAAAGTTAAAAGAGCAGGGATTTCTTGAGGATAAGACAATTTATATTTGCTCACATCGTGTTTTAACACTTAGTCAGCTCGATGGTTTATTCTTTTTTAAAGGATCAAATCAATTAGTATTTTATTGTTTAAAGGAAAGAGAAATTGAACAAAATTCAGATCTTGCGTATTTCTTTCAAAGACAACTTCAGGGAGTTTAACAAGCCGAAAAACTGGTTTTTAGCACTTGTGATCACCTTATCTTTGTGTTTGTCAGCAATTATTGGTTATCAATTGCCAAGATTAATGAGCAGTTTCTATGATCAATTTAGTGAAGAAAGCGCTGTCTTAGTGCTAACTCAAATTTTGATCTTGATTATTTCACAGTTTGTCATTCAGATTCTTTACCAGTCTTTTTCTAATATTGCAGTAGTTAGATTAGTTAATTTCTTTAGAGAAAAGAGTTATCGTTTGTGGATTTTATCGCAAGATGGACTTTTAGTTGGCAGGCCTTTTCAGCAAGGAGAAGTCATTGCCAGAATCATGAATGACACCAACTCGCTCAAGGACCTCATCCTTTCGGGAGCTCAGACTCTATTCCTTGATGCCATTTTTGTGACTTCATTGTTGATTGGCTTAATGAGTTTGAGAGAGCCCTTATCGTATAGTGCTTTTTTGATAGAGTTTACTTTTGTTTTCATTCTTCTCTATTTAAGTCGTTATGTCTATTTTGCTTTTAATAAGGTCAGAGAAAGCTATGGGGCAATTTCACGTATCACCAGTAGTGTACTCAAAGGATTACCTGATCTTTTTCTCACCCCGAATAACCGTTATGCTTTTCGGAGTTGTCAAAAAAAGTATGATCAATACTTAAACTTTCAATTGCATGCTAACTTTTGGGATGCAGCTTATTTTTCTTTTGCAGAGGCCCTCTATCCTATTTTCTTACTTCTTATAGTCGTTGTTGCCATCTCTACTCAATGGGGAGGGGTTATTGTTTTGGGAGTTGTGATCGATGCGATCCAGAGATCTGTCGGTCCGATTAAAGAATTAGCAGGTAAGGTTTCTAGTCTGCAGCGAGCAACTGTTGGTATTGAGAAGGTCGCTCACTTTCATCAACGTTTAGCACTTGACGAAAAAGACATTACTACAGAGCATAACGATATAGAAAGACTTGAGATTCAGCATTATGGTTTCTCATATCATACAACAAAAAAAGAAAAGCCCTTTAGTTTAAGGCCAATGGTCATTTCTCTGGCAAAAAAACAAATTGTAGGGATTGCCGGACCATCTGGTGGAGGAAAAACAACTCTTTTAAAGCTAATAGCCGGTGAAATTTTCTCCGCTAATTTACAGTTTCTTTTTAACTCTACAAAATTGATTAAAATTAAGGATAAGGCTGATTTAAAGAGAGTTTCTCCCTTGATTTGCAATATTGGTCAGGATTTATTTTATTTTCATCAAACCTTGCGTTTTAATATTACCCTCGGTGATCGAAGTGATCACTTTAGTGATTTTTGGCAAAACTGTTGTTCACAAATCCCTTAC
>SKGZ01000266.1 GCA_007117175.1 Bacteriovoracales bacterium
TTCAACGTAAAGATCGATCAGAGTTTGCTTGGCCTGCTCTTTAGACATGCCGGCAACTTCTGTTAGTTTTTGCGTCAGTTCATCTTGTATCAGGCTAAACTGTTGTTCCTTTTGATCGAGCTTTTCAAGCTTTAACTTAAGCTGCTCTTCTTTGGCTTCTAATTGTTTTTTGGCTCGTTCGCTTTCTTCAATTTTTTGCTCTAGCTTAAGTTCTTTTTTAGAAAACTCTCTTTCTTGATCAGCGACTTTACGTAATTTGCTTTGATACTCTGATTCAAGTCCCTGTTTCTCTTCTTTGATAATTTGTCTGGCTTCACCTTTGGCCTGATTCTTAATATCTCTAGCCTTATTTTTAGCTTTTTCAATAATCTCATCGGCTTCTTTAGATTTGGAATCTTTAATCTTACTAAAAACAGCTTGTAAGATAATATAACTGCTCAAGCCTCCTATCAGCAATCCACCTAATGCAGCCAAGACAATTGTCGTTTCCATAATTCACTCCTGTTCAAATCGAAATATATTTTTTTCTGTAATTAAAAAATTGACTTTTTGATCGTGTTTCTCCACAGGAAAATCCTCTTGAATTTGGCTTTCAAAAGCAACCGCGACACTCTTCACTTCTTTGTTTTGAGCTAAGTAACAATCAAAGTATCCACCGCCACGTCCCAATCGATACCCCTGGGAGTTAAAGGCCAATCCAGGGACCACTGCCGCCTGGGGTTTGACTTGTTTATTATCAATATAATAATGCATCACTGGTTGGACTTGAACTTGAGGGTAGGCTAATCGAAATTTTGTGAGCTGCTGCCAATTCACCTGGGGCTCATCCTTAAGAGGTTGATAAGCTCCCAGTATTTTTGAATCTGCTAGATGACTTTGCAAAAAGTTAAAAAGCTGATCTTGCAATCGCTGATGATTTTCGGCCTCAATCGATTTGATTCGACTCTTCATTTCAATGCGCCAATACTCTTTAGTTTTCAAATCTCTAAATCCTTAAAGATTTAAATGGCGAAAGATAAGAAGACTACTGAACAGACAGACTTTCTAAGTGATCAATTTTGGCAATTGCCCCACTGACACTGCTATTCAACTCAGTGAGCAATTGGGAAAATTCACTTTGTTTTTCCACTGCAGTTGCTGCAATTTTCAGGGCCAGCAACAACATCTGATCACTCTTATTATAATCAGTCATTCCCATGCCTTGAGCTTCTTTTTCTAAAAGTTCTATGGCCTTGAGTGCCACTGGTTCTTGTGACTCATCACTTAATCGAACCTTATGGCCTAACACTGAGTATTCTTTCATTTTTCCATTTAAACCTAAATAGTTTATAAGATCATTGGTAGATCTTATTTAGACAATAAGTCAAATCTGCGTTCGAGTCAATCAAAGACCTTAATGAACTAAGAGTGCTTTAAGGTACTGCTCTAAATTAAATTCACTTAAATCTTCCACTTCTTCCCCCACTCCGATATAACTCACTGGCACCTTTAATTTCTCCATAATAGTAAGGGCACTTCCGGCCTTGGCCGAACCATCGCATTTAGTAAAAATGATTCCACTGAGACCCAATGCTTTGTGAAATTCCTCAGCCTGTCGAAGGGCATTTTGTCCAGTGACCGCATCCACAACTAAATAAATATGATCAGGTCCACTGGTTTTAATTTTACTGAGTACTCGCTTCATTTTACTCAGCTCTTCCATCAAATTGCCCATGGTGTGCAAGCGACCGGCGGTGTCTACTAGGCAAAAATCTGCCCCCGAATTTTTGGCCTTCACAAAGGTATCGTAGGCAACACCACTGGGATCAGCGGACTCCTTGCCCCTAATCATCTCCACTCCGGCTCGTTCACACCAAACTGCCAATTGATCCACAGCTGCTGCTCGGAAGGTGTCACAGGCGCCCACCACTACTGATGAACCTTGATTTTTCAGTCGAGTGGCCAACTTACCAATGGTGGTGGTCTTTCCCGCCCCATTAACTCCCACAATCATCACTAATTGGGTTTCTCCACTGTTAGCAGTTAGTTTTTTGGAACTGTCTTGGATAGACTGCACGCGATTTTGAAAGAAATCTTTCACCCATTGAGTGACCTCAGTCACTGACTGTAATTGCTGCTTTTCTAATTCCACTAAAAGATCGTCCACCATTTGTGGCGACAGATCAGCACTGTAAAGAATCTCCTCCACCTCATCGCGCAGCTGTCCCTTCAAGGTGGTGCCACTAATAAGTCTTGCTATTCTTCCCCAAATCCCCTGCCTGGCCTGCCCTAACCCAGCAGTTAATCTTTGCTCAAAATCAATGGAAGGCCTAGTGACCTCTGGCGCTTGTTCAATCTGGCCGGCTTGCTGCAGGTGAATAGAATAACTGGCAAAAGCTAAAGCCAAGCTCGCCAAAATCCCCAAAATTAAAATCCCAATCATTGTGCTCTCCTAAAGGTACGCCATTCTTTTTCAATGTTTTACAAAACAAGCACATTGTATTTTTGGGAATTGAGAATTACAACTTCAAAAATATCAAAACAACAAATACAAATTGTTGATTTTACAAAAACTAGATACTTTGAACTTCTTGAGAGCTGCTGTCGGTTGGAATGTAAGTCGAAAGCCCCTTTGAGCTCCCACGATAAATCTCACGACATTCTCCGGTGGGATCTTGGTGACTCTCAGCAACTTCACCTACATGAGAACTATCGCAACCACTGCCAACTGCTGTGCACTGTTCTGCTTGTGCCACCGAAAAAACAAATAAACTTAAAAATAAAAAAATAAAATATTTCATCATTGTCTCCTAGATATTCACACCAGCTGGTTGAACGATATTTAAAAAGCTCTCAAAAGCTTGGTTGACCCGCTGACTAACCTTGGGATTCTTATCGGGTATAATATTTGAAACTTGTCCGGCGTTGTCATACTCAAATTGAATTTTCCCCACTCCCTCTAGTTCAATCTTATCAGGTCTACTATTAGCGTTGTAATTAAAGGTCAGGATATTCGACTCCTTACTCTTCTTATTTTGATCCACCATTTTCGTGATACGACCGCGAGAATCGTAAACCAGTAATATCGACTCGCCAGTACTTGCTTTAGCCGTAATCAATTCATTTTTATCATTCCACTGATATTGAATGGTGCGCTCATTATCTTCAATCTTGGCAATTCTACGATCAGCACCCGAGCCAGTATGAGTAATTTTAACAAAGTCGCCTTTATTACTTTTCCTAGAAACAAGCAAACCATCTTTATACTCGTAAATAGTCTCTAAACTTCCTTGAGCCACTTTGTGAGGTCGCCCACTATCCTCATGGTAAGTTGTCTCCTTGGTTAAACCGCCAATTGTTTTATTTTTCTTATCATCCCACTTAGCCCCAGTGACAAAGCGAGTACGATAAAGCCATAGAGACCCGTCTTTTCTTTGTTTATGTTCATACTCATAAACATTGGCTATAATCTCTCCGTTCAATGCTTGCTCAAGCACAATGGTCGAATACTCTTGGTCAGGATTTTTAGGATTGGATTTGTAAATATAACGAATTGAACTTCCATCTCGACTTGTCACTTTGCGAGCAAACATAGTTTTAGGTTCATACTCAACAATAATGGCATTTTTTTTCGGATCTTTAATTGATGTGTCTACAATCTTAGTTAGGTTATAGTTAGAATCATATTCATAGGTAAATTTCACTGATTTTGCATTAGTTGCCGAAACCAGCTTTCTGCCGCTGTAATCATAACTAGAGGTTTGCTTTCCTCGCCCTGTAATACTTTTTACAAAACCTTGACCGGTCCATGTGAAAATGAGCTGATTCCCCATACTGTCTTCAATTTTAACAGGGCGCTCACCTTTGTAACTAATGCGAACCTTATAATTATGAGGGTTGCGAGTTTGAACCAGTAAGCCTTTTTGATTAAAATGCTGCTCAAGTCCATCAGCATACTTACGAAGATATCCTTTATCTGTAATAGTAATGGTGTCATTGACATTGAGCTGAGAATAAACAGTTAATCCACTCTCATGTCCACTGCTAATTTTTAATCTGCTTGCTAACTTGTGTCTTAACATTGGATTTTTAGTAATTTTTTGCTTTAATTGCTCTTTAGCAGCTTGTGTTAATTTCGATTTTTTCTCTACTGCAGTAATGATCTTTTCAATGTCAGCAGAAGGATCAACTTTCCCTTGTCCTCGAGGAACAAATCTAACTTGATCGGCAGTTCCGTTTTCATAAAGCATTAAGCTACCATTAGGACCTCGCTCAACTCTGGCCTCATAAGGTGTCCCCCAACCAAAGCCAAACCAACCCACTTCAGTTGATTTTGAATTATAAGTTCTAGTGACTGATAAATTTTGACCTTTGGAGTTAGAAACAATATCTGTAAAACCAATGTAAAAATTTCCATTTTTGAGATTCACCCCGGCCTGAGTTGCAAGCGATAAGGTTACAAGGCTAATCATGGATAGTAATCTTTTTAACATTCTATAACTCCTAAAGTTTAATATTCACTACTCTCATCATTAAGTATCCACCTAAGAAATTAAGTCCAAAGGCGATAACCAATACTATTATACCTAAAAATGTGCCAAAAATATTCTGGGAAAAATTTGGATCAGAAGCGCTAAATCCAAATAAAACCAAGAAGGGAATTAAGAAGACTGTAATACCCTGGTACCTTCCTTGAGCAGTTGCTGTGTCAATCTTCTGCTTCAGTCGAATTCGTTCCCTAATCACATCGGCGATAGTATCAAAAGTCTCTGACAGATTCCCTCCGGTTTCTCGCAAAATATTGACACAA
>SKGZ01000165.1 GCA_007117175.1 Bacteriovoracales bacterium
ATCACTGGCTCTTTAAAGGCACTTACGCTCTTCACCAACTCAGGCATAGTTTCAGATTTTGCATCATTGTAAAATTTAACGCCATTTTTCTCAATCACATACTCAAGATGATTGGGGATTCCTGGAAACTTCTCAATACAAGATTGAATGGACCCATTACTTGCTCCCAACACTTTAGCTGCAGTAATCGCTGCTAAAAGATTTTCTCTGTTTTCAGCACCTACGATTCTCATACTATTGACTTTAAATTCACTGTGAGAAGAAATATTACAATGTATCCTTCTATTGTGGAAATGTGTCCCCTGAACCTCCGAAAGAACTCCCAAAGTAACAAATGACCGTCTTGAATACCAATATGTTTGAGCTTGTCTCATTCTAAACACTGAATGAGTTGCTAAGCGATCAAAGTTCACAATAATAGAAGCTTCATCAGTCAGCGATCTCATCGGCTTTAACATGACTTCAAGATACTCGCCAATTGAGTTGAAAATAGGTGGAATGCGATTTTCTTCAATATTTGGATAAATGATCATGTGTGGTTTAAAGTTCTGAAGAGACTGAATCTGCAAAGCAGAAAGTTCCAGAATGACATAATCTATCTCCTCACAGTTGGGTTCAAGAAAGAAATTAATAGCAGGCTGATCACTAGTTCCACCAATATAAACATTTTTTTTATCAAGCCTTAAACTATAACCCACCATGTGAGAAATTGTAGTCCTACCATAACTGCCACAGACTGCAATAATCTTTTTTTGATTATTATGGCAGAAAAAACCAATCTCACTCCATACTTCTTTTCCATGCTCGCGAGCTAAAATCAGCTGAGGTAAATTAGAGTCAACCGAGGGGCCATAAACAATCAAGTCGGCTTCAAGAAAGTCCTCATCTTTATGCTCACCTAAGGTAAACTGCGGTGCCGGTTGCATCCTTTTCAGCCTTTTAACTTCCTTGTTCAAATCAAAGATGGGCTTAATGTCAGTCACTCGAATATCACACTCTAGAGTGTTGAAAAAATTAATGAGAGCAAACCCTGTTTTGCCCAGCCCGACCACTAAAACTTTTTTTCCCCTATATCTTTGCATATCTCGTACTCCTCAATTTATCTTAATTTAATAGTAGCTACGGAAATAATTGCTAATAATAATGAAACTATCCAAAAACGAACAATCACTTTAGGTTCAGCCCAGCCACCCAATTCAAAGTGATGATGCAAAGGGGCCATTCGGAAAATTCGCTTTTTGCGAGTCTTATAAGAGGCCACCTGTAAAATAACCGAAAGCGCTTCCATCACAAAAATACCACCAAACACTATTGATAAAATTTCATTTCGGCTAAGAACTGACATAAGGCCTATCAATCCTCCCAAGGAAAGTGCCCCCACATCCCCCATGAAAACCTGAGCTGGATAGGCGTTATACCATAAAAAACCTATTCCGGCACCCATGATTGCTAAAGAAAAAACTGTCAATTCACCCAACTGGGGAATATATGGCAATAATAAATATTGTGACAATTCGATATGACCTGAAATATAGCAAAAAATTGCGAGGGTCGCCAGAGAGGTCATAATAGGAACTATTGCAAGGCCATCTAGACCATCAGTCAAATTAACCGCATTACTCGAGCCAACAATCACAATGCTGGCAAATAAATAATAAAATAATCCTAAATTGAGAATTGGATCTTTCACAAAAGGCACATAAAGCTCGGTTGTTAAAATCCCAGTTTTCACCAAATAAAAAACAACTAGAAAGGCGGACAAAAACTGCCAAGCAAGTTTGCCCCGAGCTGAAATACCATCGGAGTTCTTTTTGAGTATTTTTAAATAGTCATCCACAAAGCCAAGAATAAAGTATGAAAGCAACAAAAAAATCACCGCCCACAATGGCCTAGAATAAAAATTCCCCCCCACTAAAAGTGCGATCAAACCTGAGCCAATGATAAAAATGCCTCCCATGGTGGGAGTTCCGCTTTTGGCGAGATGACTCTGTGGGCCTTCTTGTCGAATTTCTTGCCCAAACTGCCGACGACGCATGTAGTTAATAAACTTTTTTCCTAAATAAAGAGCCGCCATAACGGCAATTAAGAAAGCAATAAAAGAACGTGTCGTTATATAACGAAATATATTAAAAAATTGAATGTCCGCACTCAGCGGATACAGCAAATGGTAGAGCATAAGAGTCCATAGTATAACTCTTAATGTTCACTCAAGCCAAATAATTCTTCTATCTTAAGGCTGCGACTGGCCTTAGCAAACACAATGGAGCTTTCCCCTAAACACTTTTCAAAGCAATTCTTGGCCTGCTGATCAGTTGATCGAAAATGCTTAGCTGTCTGAAGAGCAAAGCCTGTTTCAAAATCTACAAAAAAGTTTCCAATATAAATAACCTTTGAAAAACCTAAATCTCTACAAAGCTGTCCAAGTTGCCTATGATAATTTGTTGATTTTTCCCCCAACTCTTTCATTTCACCCAAGACAATCAATGCTTGCGCCTTGTCAATCTTGCTTTCATGGCAATAGGTCGCAAACTCTTCTAATGAGACCTTCATCGAGCTGGGATTGGCATTATAAGCATCCAGGAAAACCTTTTTTCCTTGATAGTCTAACCACTGAGAACGATTAAATGTTGGACGAAAATCTTCTGCTCTTTGCAATAACTTGCAAGTCTGATCAGGACAAACTTCTCGTGCGAGTAAAAAAGATGCCACAAGATTAAAAAAATTATGTCTACCATGAATCCATGGATTCTCAAGTCGATAGTTTTTTTCAGCACGAACATCATTTAAAACGACCCTTGATGAGTGCTCGAAGCTAAGTTGAATGTCTGCTTGCTTGCTGTGGGCAAAACTCAATGCAAAACTTTTAATCTTAGACAACCACGGATCATCCTTATTGAGTAATAAAAATCCGCCATTCTTTTCAATCCAGCGGCATGGATAGGTCTCTTCTTCAAAAACAGCTTTTTGGTCTTTGAAGAATTCAAGATGGGTATCGCCTATATTAGTGACATAGGCAATGTCAGGCTGAGCAATTTCACACACTGTTTTTAACTCTCCAGGGTGATTCGAACCTAATTCGATAACTGCTACTTTTGTTTCCGGCTTGATTTTGAGGATGGTAAAAGGAACACCCAGGTGATTATTATCATTTTGCTTGGTTGCGATCACATCACCTTGAAAAATACCTCGCAAAATAAAGTAAAGCATTTCCTTAGTGGTTGTTTTTCCATTAGAACCTGAAATAGTAATGACTTTACCACCACTTTTTTTCCATTGAGCAATGTATTGGGTGCAGACCCATTGTAAAAATAAAACAGGGTCATCTACCTCGATTGCCAACAGTTGAGAATATTTTTCGAAAATTCGCTGGTTTTCCTCTGTTGATCTAAAAATAACTAATTCTATTTTTCCTTCTATTTGAGGCAGGAAACTCATGGCATTAAAGCGCTCGCCCTCTAGCGCTAAAAAAGTATTGCCTAACTCAGGGCTTCTACTATCTGTAAAGATTTCTACATGTGAAAGTCGATCAAAGCTTCCGTATTTTTTAATAATATTAGGATAAGATAGAATTATTTCTTTCTTCATAACGCTTCCAATTGAGTGAGAAATTTTAGAATCTCATTCTTATCACTATAAGGTAACTTCTTTGTCCCTTTTATAATATAATCTTCATGACCTTTTCCTGCTATTAATAAAATCGCCTTTGCAGGTAATTTTCTTAACGCCTTTTGTAGGGCTTCACTGCGATCCTCTATCATTTCGTAATTTTGAAAGTCTTCAAAGCCCAATTCAGCTTGTCTTAAGATTTGCCAAGGATCTTCAGTGCGTGGATTATCAGATGTCAAATAAACTTTATCAGCAAAAATGCTAACTGCCTTAGCCATTAATGGTCTCTTAGTCTGATCTCTATCCCCTCCACAACCAAAAAGCACATGTAATTGATAACCTGAATAATCATGAGTCAATGAAGCACAAATATTTGTTAGGGCATCAGGTGTGTGTGCAAAGTCAATTATGGCCATACGATCATTATCAATTCTATAAATATTACCTCTGCCTTCTATGGGTTGGATAAACTTTTGATAATCTAAGTTAAGGCTCCGTTGTAAAATTTTTTCACAGAGTCTTTGAGCTAGGGCTAAATTTTGACGATTAAATGAAGATAAGCCTGCTAATTTTATAGATGAGCACTTTTCCACACGTTGGCTTAACTCACAGTTCACAAATTTCTGGTAAAGTTGATCTTGCTCTTCAGGAATGATTAGATATTGACCAGGTTTTAAGTAATCAAAGATAGCACACTTTGCTGCAAAGTAATTTTCTAAACTTCCATGATAGTCTAAGTGATCTTGGCTAAATGAACTCCATGCGGCAGCGTCAATTTCAGTTTGATAAAAGCGCTTTTGCACTAAGGCATGTGAACTCATTTCAATCACCGCAAAATCAACATCATCTTGATACTGATAAAGAGTCTTGTGCCAATCAATATAGCTGGGACTAGTTAAAGAAAAATCACTCTCTTTTTCACCATTGACCAATAACCCCAATGTTCCAACAGTTAAGTGTTTGACGGCCAAGTGACTCAGTATTTGCTGACAGTAACCCACCGTTGATGTTTTGCCGTTCGTTCCCGTGACGGCCGCTATTTTAATTTTTTTTCTTAAGGGGTAAATATAATTTAATAATTGAGACTGGACTTGCATCCATTTTTCACTGTCGATAATGTAATTATTTGATGATTCTTCAACTGACTCTAGAGATAAAACAACCCTGGCTTTTTTAAA
>SKGZ01000056.1 GCA_007117175.1 Bacteriovoracales bacterium
TGATAGCGAGGTGGTTTTTGATAATGCTGCAAACTCCACTGCTGTAATTTGGATTTATGATCAAAGTGCTGCAAACGATCAAGACTTAACCAGTCCATTTGATTTTTGTCTGCAAAGTCTTGATAGATTCTTAAAGTCACAATGCTAGCTTGATCATGGCCTGCATCCAAGTAGATAGCTCCTAAAATTGCCTCCAAAGCTCTGGCCAGTGCCTTGGGATTGACTTTTTCCCCCTTACTCAATTGCAAAAATGATCCTAAATCCAAGTCTTGGGCCAATTGAGCTAAAAAATCCCCATTCACCAGTGATGAGCGCATCTTGGATAATTGTCCCTCAGGTAAGTTCGGATGAGCTAAATAGAGCTGATGAGAAATGACTAGATCCAGTAGTGCATCTCCTAGAAACTCTAAACGTTCGCTATTTTCCAGTTCAATCTGTCTTTCATTGTAAAGAGAAGGATGAATCAGCGCAGCTTGCAATAACGCTTGGTCTTGGAATTGATACTGCAAGCGCGCGCTTAATTCTTCTATTGATCGATTCATTTTCATACAGGTCATCCTTGCTCTCAACACGGCAAGTAAAAATTAATATTCTAGAGGCGTTCTAGCACAAAGCTGGGATCAGAGCAAGTCAGCTGTTCTCAGGGATAGGCAAAACGTATTTTTTACAGTAGTTTTGCCCTATGCAAAAAGAAATTTTATCACCAAACCAAGCCACTCAAGGAATACAGCAGTATTTACACTACCAGCAAGAGTTCTTGCAACACTACCTTGAAAACGGAAAAAGTGCCAATAGCCTTAAATGCTATCGACTAGATTTTCAGTGTTTTAATGAATTTCTCTTAAGCTCTCCGGGTTATTTTGCCATTCAAAGCTTTAATAATGAAGCGGTCGAGAGTTTTAGGCATTTTTTGGAGAGTCGCTACCAAAATATCAATTCTGTTCGCAGAAAGCTGCAAACCCTAAGACTTTTTTTTGACTTTTTAGTACTTAAAAGAGTCTATCCAGAAAATCCTATCAAAAAGATTGCCTCTGCCCCCAAGGCCTTACTTCCACCTCATCCGTTGGTCTTTGAGCAAACCATGCTTTTATTTCATAAACTTGAAGAGCAAGTCGCTGCTGCTGAGCAAAGTGATTTGTCGCTCTTATGTGCTCAGCGCAACTTAATTCTTTTTCATTTGGTCTATCACGGCTGTCTTAATGTCTCGCAAATTTCAGCACTTCAACTTGATGATATTTTGCTGAGTCAACAACAGGCACCTCGTGTTCTCATTGCCCCCAAAAAAAGAGATCCTTATTCCGTTATGCTTCCCCTGGCCTTTCAGTCTCTCTATCAGAACTATTCTCAAGGGTTAAGGAGATATCAAGAAAAAAATAATTTAAAGTTCACTCAACTACTCTTTAATGCCAATGCCCATAAGATCTTGAGGGGTGGGCTCTCTGCCCGAGGAATCGAAGAAATTTTTAGGCGTTGGAGTGAGGCCTTTCACCTCAGTGTGACCCCCAAGGCCCTGAGGCAATCAGGAATTTTGAATTGGATTAACCAAAAAATCCCCACTGGCCAAATTTCAGAACGCCTGGGTGTCGCTCCCTCATATAATTTTGCCAATTACCTTAAGTACTACCAAGACAATGCTCACTGTCAGCAGTACCAAGACTTGATCTAAAAGGTGGCATTGCAAAGCATGAATCAAATGATGGACAGGGCCTTTACTTTAGCAGCACGGGGACAGGGTCTTACCCGCCCTAATCCCATGGTAGGTGCTGTGCTGGCAAAAAAAGATCAAGTGATTGCTGAAGGGTATCACCCATACTTTGGAGCGGATCATGCAGAAGTGATGGCGCTGAAGAACTTTGATTCAATCCCAACAGATCATATTCTTTATTGCACTCTTGAACCTTGCTGTCATGAGAAGAAGAAAACTCCTCCCTGCGCCCCCATGCTGGTGCAAAAGGGCCTCAAAAAAATTGTCATTGCCAGCCTTGATCCTAATCCCCTGGTGGCAGGCAAAGGGGTCCAATACCTTAAAGATCACGGGGTCGAAGTTGTGCTCCAGCACTGTGATCGCAATGAAAAACTAAATCGTCATTTTTTTTATGCCATGAGGAAACAGCAAACTTACTTTCACTTAAAAGCTGCTCTCAGCTTAGATGGCTCCATGGCGCTGGCAAATGGAGAGAGTCAGTGGATCACTCACCAGCAGTCAAGAGAATATGCTCACAAGCTAAGAAGCCAATATGATGCCATCATGGTGGGGGCAAAAACTGTGCGCCATGATAATCCCTCTCTTGATGTGCGCTACGCTGAAATCGCTCAAAACAGTCATTTTCGACAACCTAAGATTTTAATTTATGGCCAAGAAAGCCTTGATTTAAAGCTCAAAATTTTCCAACAAAACCTTGACCGACTGGTCTGGATTGGCAGAGCACCTTCCGATCTTCCCAAGGAGGTCAAAATTGTAAACTGGGATTCCCAGTGCGGTGAAACGCTCGCTAAAAAGCTGTATCAAGAACTAGCACTTCACTCCGTCTTGGTTGAAGGGGGAGCAGAACTTCTTTCTTTATTGATTGAAAAAGGAGTTTTTCAAAGAGTGAGTTTTTTTTACGGCAATTGCTTAATGGGACCAGGCAAAAGATTGGGAGGAAAATCTATCTTGAGCATGCAACAGGCCCTGCGCTTTCGACAAGCTCGCTGGCTTAGCTTTGGTAGTGATGCGGTCTTTGAAGGAGAAGTCTAAACTTATGTTCACTGGAATTATTCAAACCATTGGTCAAATTCATGATGTGCAGATCAACGAAAGTGGCAAGCAATTCGAAATTACTTGCCCAGAGATCATTAAAAAAATTAATATTGATGACTCGGTGAGTGTTAATGGTGTTTGCCTCACGGCCACTGAAGTCAAAACTAGCTCTTTTGTGGCCCAAGCAGTTCATGTCACGTTAGAAAAAACAACCTTAAATCATCTCAATATCAACAGTGCGGTCAATTTGGAACTGGCTCTGAGGATGGGGGATCCCATGGGAGGTCACCAGGTTCAAGGCCACGTCAATGGGGTGATCCCAGTCAAGGAAATAACTGGCATGGGAGAGAATTTTATCGTCACCTTTGATTTGCCAACTGAGCTGGCAGATCAAATAGCTCCCTATATTGTCAATGAAGGCTCAATTGCCATCGATGGCACAAGTTTGACCATTGCGAAAGCAGATGCAACAAGTTTTAAGGTCTCAATTATCCCCCACACTTGGAGCCACACTATCTTTCACTGCTATCAGGTTGGCAGTCTCGTTAAT
Organism: Bacteriovoracales bacterium; assembly: GCA_007117175.1. Lineage (GTDB taxonomy): Bacteria > Bdellovibrionota > Bacteriovoracia > Bacteriovoracales > Bacteriovoracaceae > SKGZ01. The sequence continues at coordinate 3,291 of SKGZ01000056.1, forward strand.
GTAGAGGTGGATATTATGGCCAAGCACTTGGAAAAACTTCTGACACACTACCTCAAAACCCATAAATTGCTTGCTAAATAGGCCAATGGCGAGCTATTTTGCCAAGTAATGAAAGCGAGTATCGAACAAGCACTCAAAGACTTTAAACAGGGCAAAATGCTCATCGTTGTGGACGATGAAGATCGGGAAAACGAAGGTGATCTGGTGATGGCCGCCCAGTGGATCACTCCTGAGGCTATCAACTTTATGGCCAGTCACGGCAAGGGCATGATCTGCGCACCTCTGACCAGTGATAAAGCAAAAGAGTTAGACCTTCCGCAAATGATTCAACAAAACACCTCTGCTCATTATACCGCATTTACAGTAACGGTGGATGCTGCCAAAGGAACCAGTACTGGTATCTCGGCAGCTGATCGCGCATTAACATTAAGAGAACTCGCCTCCTCGCAAGATGCTAATGACTTTGTTCGACCTGGACATATTTTTCCATTGATCGCTAAAGATGGTGGAGTCTTAGTCCGCCCTGGACACACTGAGGCAGCAGTTGATTTATGTCGTCTGAGTGAACTTAATCCTGTTGGGGTTATTTGTGAAATCATGAATAGTGATGGCACCATGGCCAGGATGAATGATTTAGAGAAATTTGCCATTGAACACCAACTTAAAATTATTACCATCAAAGATTTAATCAAGTACAGAGTTCGAACTGAGCGATTAATCCAAGCGGATGTGAGTGTTCCACTGCCAACGGAATTCGGTCAATTTCAAATGACTCATTTTAGTTTTACAGAAGGAGAAGAGGAACATATCGCACTCACGATGGGACTCAATGAAGTTGGGCAAAAATCCAAGAAAACAGAGGATGATTCCATACTCACTCGGGTCCACTCGGCTTGTTTTACAGGAGATATTTTCTCTTCTAAACGCTGTGATTGTGGTGAACAATTAAAGGAATCACTGCGAATGATTGCCCAAAGAAAAAAAGGAATTCTCATTTATCTTAATCAAGAAGGAAGAGGAATTGGACTTCTCAATAAACTTAAAAGTTATCAACTGCAAGATCAAGGGATGGATACCGTCAGTGCCAATCTCTCACTAGGTTTACCGGTGGATAATCGCAATTACCACTTTGCCTATCAAGTTCTTAAGTACTTTAATATTCAACAGGTCGAGTTGATTACCAATAACCCTGAAAAAATCAAAGGACTGGAGGAAATGGGGCTGAAAGTGAGAAGAGTGGCTTCTCAAACTCATATTCATAGCGAAAATTCTTTTTACTTAAAGACTAAGAAGCAAAAACTCAATCACCTCTTGGACTTACAACCTGAAATAAAAATGGCGGAGGAAGACAATGGTCTCAATAAATCGCGACACTAAAACTAAAAATATTGCTCAGCTTGCTGGTCAAGTGAGTCATTTGAACTTGGCCATAGTGAGAGCAGAATTTAATAGCGATATCACCCAACGATTAGAAGAAGGTGCCA
>SKGZ01000013.1 GCA_007117175.1 Bacteriovoracales bacterium
ATATTTTCGAACGGTACTCAACTCATCAAAAAGAAGAAATTACAGAGAAAATTAAAATATTGAAAACAGTGATCGCTGATTTGGGTAATCAAAGAGGGGATGAGGATGGTTTTGTACATATTAAAGAAAATCTTGCAAGTATCTTCCAAAGTCTTGTGAGCTTTAAGGTAAGCAGCTTTGAAGAAAGTAAAGGAAGTTTTCAAAAAGATTTAAAGCAAGAGGGGCATACCTCAAGAGCTGTCGCAAATGAAAAATCTTTTGTGCCAGAAGAGTCTGAGATTGATATGGCGACAGACGAGGAAGTAGAAACAACGCAGAACAGTTATTGGTTAATCGGATTATTAATGATTAGCTTAGTTTTTTTAGTAATTATCCTTTTTAGAATGAAGTAAAAATGATTAGAGTGCTAATTTTATTGATGACATTGCATGTAACAGCTCAAGATATAGAATTAATAGAGCATAAAGGCTTGCAAGCTTATGAATTAGGTTTAGATTTTGATTATGACGAATATTCAAGTTTAGTGAATAAGCATTTCGATGAGCCTTACTTAATGCCCATGATTTATCAATCAGTCGCTGATCATTCAGATGTGCAGGCTCTAGGTTTCTTACATGAAAGATTCACTATGGAGGATGAATTTGCTCTAGAGGCTATAAAAAAGTTACTGTCAAACCCTGAAGAGTTAGTCATCAGAAACGAGGAAGAGAGAATTAAATGGCGCGATGAGATACGTTTATTAATGAGGAGCTATATTCAACAAAAAGGTGAGCTAACTCCAAATGAATCAAGTCTTTATTTAAGAGCAATGTTATTAACCCGAACAAGAGAACTGAATAAAGGTCGAGAGCCTCAGTCCGAAAGTAAAAATAAAGACGAGAGGTCTTTCTTTATTGTATTTTTAGTATTCTGCATTGCCATTTTCACCACCGCTTGGATTGTGATTAGAACAAATCAATCAATTGAGTCATAAAATGCTAGAGCAGGTTAAAATTCCACAAGTTTGGTCCATGGAGCTTTTTCAAATTGATGGTTCCTCTGTGACTGTTAGCCAGGTTGTCCTTGGTATTGTTTTTTTTATTTTAGGTTATATTGCCATACGTTTTGTAACGGCTGCTTTTGACCGGAGAATTTTGGGCAAAACTGATATGGATATTACCTTTCGTCATATGGTAAGATCGATTTCATTTTATAGTTTACTAATCATACTAATGCTTTTCACCTTAGGAGTGCTTGGGATTCCCTTAACCGCATTTACTATCGTTGGTGGAGCATTTGCCATTGGGATTGGTTTTGGTTCACAAAATATTATTAATAATTTAATTAGTGGTCTTATTGTGATGTTCGAGAGACCTGTTCGAATTAATGATTTTATTGAGATTGATGGATTGACCGGACGAGTGGAAAAGATTGGACCAAGGGCGACGGTGATTTCCTCTATGGGCAATACTTGGATTGTGATCCCTAATAGTTTTTTTCTGGAAAAGATGATTCGCAATTGGACTCTGTCTGATGAAATTATTAGAACCTCTGTGACTGTGGGAGTTGCCTATGGTTCTGATACAAAAAAAACTCAAGAGATTCTCATGGAACAAGCCCAAAAAAATGATAAGGTCTTATCCCACCCTGAACCATTTGTACTTTTTCAAGACTTTGGAGATAATTCACTAGATTTTGAATTGTTTGTTTGGGTGCGCGCCTTAACTCCTATTGACTGTCGCCAAGTGGAAAGTCAATTGAGGTTTGCTATTGACTCTGCTTTTAGAAAAGCAGACATTTGCATTGCCTTTCCGCAAAGGGATGTCCATCTGGACACAGTTTCACCTCTCAAGGTTCAAATGTTAAAGAGTGAGGACTAATATCCATTTTTTGGCGAGTTTGATGAATGAGTTCAGAGTCGATTTCAACTTCGGCTATTCCTTCTCCTTCTTGCATATCAAGAATAATTTCTCCCCAAGGATTCACTACCAAAGAATGTCCATAGGTTTGAACATGAGGGTGGTTTTGCCCCCATTGAGCACTGGCAATGACATAACATTGATTCTCAATAGCTCGTGCCTTGTTAAGAGTGTGCCAATGAGCGCGACCTGTGGGTACAGTAAAGGCAGAAGCTGCCGTGATGAGGTTTACGCCTTCTTGGTAGTATCTGCGATAAATCTCAGGGAAACGCAAGTCAAAGCAGATGCTCAAGCCGATGTGAAAGCCTAGAAAGTTAAAGCTTTTTAACTTTTTTCCTGCACTGTAAATCTTTGACTCATCCACACTTTGTGAGTCGCTAATGTGGCAGCGAAATAAATTAATTTTGTCATAAATTGCGATGATTTTGCCATCTGTGTTGATATTGATTGATCGATTGTAGACTTTTCCATTCTCTTGATAGGCGACACTTCCGCCAATGAGAGCCACTTGGTAGTCAATAGCCAGTTGCTTGATCTGCTGCATCAGGTAATTGTCCTCAGTAACTACATTTGAATTAGCATTTTTACCATCACTAAGCGAGAGGAAGCATTCAGGTAAGAAGCAAGCTTGGCAATCAGGGGAGAGTTGATCCATTAGTTTTCTTATTTTTATTAAGTTTGTTTTGGGTAATAATTGGGAACAAATTTGCAGTATTGCAATCTTCATCACTTAGTGGCTTAGTTGAATATGTTGTGATGGATTTTGTAGAGGAAATGAAGCGGGGTATTGAGACTGCACTGCTGATAAAACTTGCATCAGAGAGTTAACTGTTCGCTCCACTTCTTGAGTTTGTCCGAGTTCAGGATTAAATTCAACCAGTTCAAGAATCTTGAGACGTCCAGTGGAGCTAAAGTAATTCATAATCTCTTGGGCTTGCTCGATATTAAGGCCATTTGCTACAGGTGTACCAGTGGCAGGAGTCAAGCTGGGGTCTAATGCATCAGTGTCAAAGCTAAGATAAAATTCAGAATTGTGATTAGGGTCTAAGTGCTTTTGGCATTTCTGCAGAACTTGATTAATGCCAAAGCGATGAACATCGTTAGCACTAAAATGTAGAATATCCAGTTCTTTAAGAAATCGTTTTTCAGCATTATCAACATCCCTTAATCCGATATGCACTACCTGATGGGGGTGAAGCGTTGGTGTATTTGTAAAAATTTTATTTTCCAGACCCAGGAAAAAAGCTAAGGGCATACCATGGAGATTTCCACTAGGAGAGCTTTCTAATGTGTTCATATCAGCATGAGCATCCACCCAAATTACTTTCATATCGGGATTTAAGCGCAGAGCCCCCCAAAGTGTTCCAATCGCGCAGCTATGGTCGCCGCCAATGACTAGCCCCATATGTTGATTACCACTCAAGCTGTGATAAAGGGCTTGGCTAAAATGATGAGCGAATTGCTCTAGGGCCTTGACCTCTTTAGGAGATGTTCCAAAGTAATTACCGCAATCAATGAGTTGTTGGAATTTATTGGACATTAGCTCTTTAAGGCCTTCAGTTCTCAGGTGTTGTGGAGCTAAGTCTGTTCCGTCGTTTGGTTGTCCTTGATGGACTTGAGCACCAAACAAAAAAAGTTTTTTATTGTACATATTCGAATTGATACTATCATCTTTAAATAATGCTGATCAAGTTACAATTTGCTTAATTGATGATCTAGCATTTGTAGAGTTGAGATGACCTGAACCTGCTGTCCTTTCAATGTGTTAGATAATTTAGATGAGCCTCCTAGTAAAACCTTCATTTGGGGGGGGAGGTCTTCAAGCAGGTCAGAAATATATTGGTTAATATCATGCCTTGTGTCAATTGTGTAGTGTCGACTCACTCCAACAATGATCACATCACCGTTAATTTGCTTAGAGGCTTCTCGCAATGATGCAGCGGGCATATTAGGGCCGAGGTAATAAAAATTGAGTCGATAGTGAGAGCAGAGTAAAGCAGCAATCATAATTCCAAATTCATGAAGCTCACCCTCAGGGGTTGAGATCACAACATTGAGATCATTTCTTTTTTTAGTTTCATAAAAGAGATAGAGCATATGACCAATATGAAATTTAAGGATAGCAGAAATAGAGTGTTCCTGAGCAATGGTTAGATTTCCTGCCTCCACCTGGGCGCCCACCTCAGTTAACAGAGGCGCAAGAATATTGAGAGCAAACTCTCTTGGTCCAAGTGTCTTTTTAATTTTTTCTAGCTCGTGGGAGATAATATCAAGCTTGTAGTGATTGAGTGCCAAAACAAGATTTTGCAAAATAAGATTCACATCAACAGGCTCTTTACTGTTTTCAACTGTTGAGCGCTGATTAAGATCTCCTTGATTTGTTTCTGCATAGTCTTGGTATAGCTGATCAAGGTTTTCATCAGCTAAATAGGCAATATCAGAAATATTATTTCCCATGGAAACCAAGTGATGAAGCTTTTGTAAACGATTAATATTACTTTCAGAGTACAGCCTTCTACCATTGGCATCACGAGCAGGTTTGATTGCGCTATATCTCTTCTCCCAAGCTCGAATGGTGTGGCTATTGATACCTGTTATCTTAGACACAAATTGGATAGAGAATTGCTTTTCCATTGAAAGCCTCCTAGTTATATAAGGAATATTAACCTTTTTTAGACAAAAGCCAATAGTTGTCTAGGCTGTGTTCATAGCAGTTATTAAGAATATCCATTAATCTCAGACAGAGGAGAATTTATGATTGATCAATTAGTAAGTAGTGGGTTGGTCCCGGACTTTTTATTAAAAAAAGGGATACGTCAGCTGATCAGGCAGCGAGAAGTAGAAATAAAAGAAAAATCAGTG
>SKGZ01000192.1 GCA_007117175.1 Bacteriovoracales bacterium
CCAGACGACCGGTACTACGATAGTCAAGTGGTGGATAGCGATCACCACCTCTGGCAATAAATTCTGGCATCGCCACCTTATAGACTCTTTGAGGATCGATCGCTTTGCCATTGATTCGAATATGACTCACCTTTTGCTTTTCATAATCAGCGCAAGCTTCTACACCCGCAAACTGAGGAAATGATCCGCTGCCAGGGGTCAATTGAGTGATCACAAATTGCAAATACTGCTCAAGCTCCGAGCCTAAAACCTGAGTAGTGACAATATAACCGCCAAAGGGAAGGACGGCTAAAACACTTCCATTAGTAATAATTCCGGCGTCGATTGAATCGCGAATTCCACCACTATTATAAATGGCTATATCGGCATTAGTTTCCACCCTTAAAGCATTGGTAATTAAATTCCCTAAATTGGTTTCACCAAAACGAATGATCGAGCGAGTCCCCTCAAATCGAGTATCACCTTGCCCAATTGGAACATTTAAAAAATCATCCCCCATGACCTTAAAGGGAAGTAAAAAGGCATAAACATAAGGATCTGGAACAATTCTTTGCAAAACATAATTCTCATCAATATTCTCATCTGTGCTTTTAAGATTAATAGGAATCAGTTCTTGGTGAACAAGCTTAAGTTGGCCATTATGGTATTCAAAATCAATTCGCCCTAAGTATCGTCCCCACTCTTCAGCTTGAACAATATAGGTCCCGTTGACTTCATCCACTTCAAAAACCGCTGTGTGAGAATGCCCGCCAACAATGATATCAATTCCCGGAACTTCACGGGCTAAAGTCTCATCCCCGGGAGCATCTGGAGTGTCTTCGGTATAATGACCCATATGGGTCAGAGCAATTAAAATATCTGCTTTTTCCCGTATTTGAGGAACTAAGCTCTGCGCCTCATCCACGGCCGTGACAAATTCAAATGAAGCAGTATGAATGGGACTAGATTTATAGGGTGTATCTTCGGTGGTTAGCCCAAAAATCAGAACATTAACACCATCAAGTTGTTTTTCAATATAAGGCTCAAAGACTCTTTCACCAGTCTGACGGTGATAAATATTGGCACTAATAAATGGAAAATCCGCCCACTGCTGCTGCTTTAATAATGTTTCAAAGCTATTATCAAACTCATGATTCCCTATGGCCATCACATCATAGCCTAATAGCTTCATCCCCTTAAAGTCAGGCTCAGCTTTTAGAAAATCAGAATGAGGCACTCCCGTATTAACATCACCTGCATCTAAGAGTAGAACATGCCCACCTTTGGCTGAAACTTCCTCTCTAATTTCTTTAATCACACTTGCCCTAGCAGCTAAACCAAACTCTCCCTCACTATTTTCCCAGAAGCGTCCGTGGTGATCATTAGTGTGTAAAATAGTTAAACGAAGAGGTTCTTGAGCAAAGGTCAAAAAAGAGAAAAAGAGAATTGATAGTGTCGCAATTTTTTTTGCCACTCTCACTCCTTAGACAGCCCAAGACTAAACCCCACAAGTTCACAAGTCAAGTCACTTAAAGTTTTTTTCTTAATTCGTGATCCTCTGGCAGTTTTTCCAAAAGTCTTTCTCTAACATATTGGATATTTAAAGAGACTCCCTGAATTCTTTCTCTGTGCAGTGAAGTTAAACGTTTGACAATGACACCAACAACCTCACCTTTCCAGTTTAAAAGTGGTCCCCCCGAGTAGCCTCCTGCTACCAAAGCATTGAATAAATTGAAATATTTCGGCCAATTAGCTGAATTCGTCACAAAGGTAAGACCAAGGCCACTCGAATGATGTACTCCTCTGCCATCAGCATTGCCAAGGGCATGATAAAGCTCTGTTTCAGACTGTTGTATATCATTAGCAAGCTTAAACGCAGGTAACTCTGAGGCTTTAATAAGATTCCGATTGCCAAATAGGAAGCTTCCTCTTTCTTTTAATTTCAAAAGACAAAAGTCTGCCCTTACCTCACAGTGAATCACTTCATCACAATTAAAATTTTGTCTAGATTGAGCATGGTAGAAATTAGCTCCATTGCACGTAGTGGTATTAGTCCTATCATGAGGTGTAAAGGAGTGAAATGCTGTTAAGAAATAACCTCTACCTATATGAAATGCTGAACCATCATACAACTGACCCTCCCTATTATTTCGAATAGAGAGAATTGCTGAAGACCATTCTAGCACCTTGTTATAGGTTTCTATATCAATTTTTTGTCGCCCCTCACGCGATACAAAAAACCAACTCTGATCTGATTCATTAAAACGAAGTCCTGCATGCCTTACCATCACATAATCAGAATAGGGGCTAACGTTAACTCTTTGATAAACTTGCCACATCTCATGGCAATGAGCATTGCTCACAAGAAAAACAAAAAATATTAAATATCTTTTCACGTTAAACTCTCTAGCAGCAATTGTCTTTGATTACGATCTAAATCACTTCGATACAAGATCTGGTCCAAAGTATCAGCAGGTATTTTCAAAATCTTACTTTCTGGTTTTCTCTCTAATTGCAATGAAAATTCATAAGCAATTTCAGAGACCAAGCTCATATCGTTTAAAAATGAGAATCTTTTTAGTAGGTATTGCTCAAAGTGCTCCATTTCTAAGCTCTCATTTAAAATAATCAAGACTGTTCCCGCCCCAGGCTTTTTGGAGTAATGATTAGCACCCATAAAGATAAGGGCCAGGCCAATAGGAATACCGGTCAAAGCCGCAATTTGAGCTTCCTCCACTCGACTCTCATCTTGCAAAGTCATCACTCCCTTTGCAGAAAATGTAGTTATGACAATACCTGCATGAGACAGAGAAGTGATTGTCACTAATAAGAAAATAACGATCTTTTTCATTTCAATAGTTTCATGGTCTGAGTCTTTTGCTCTTCACTTAGATCAATTCTGGATAAAACATCCAAAATATCCTTCGGATCGAGACTAATATATTGGGGTTTGGTAATCGATTTGTCGATTTGCTGCTCTGACAACCAGGCTAGATCATCAATCACAGTCATATCATCAATGAATGGTAGTTGTGTCATAAAGAATGAATGCAATTGACTGTTCAGATTTTTCTCTTCTAATATGACCAGTACAGCTCCATACCATTTTCCCTTTTGACTCAGTAAAGTTCCCTGAACTGTGCCAAAGATTGCGGCTGCAACACCGGGTATCAATATCCAATCATTTGAGATTCCCAAGGTTTTACCATCTTGATCAGCAGCAAATCTTAAAGATGAAGCAAGAGCCACCGAAAAGCCTGCTTGTACATTTAAACTTGCCAATAAAGCCAATAGTAACAAGAATTTTTTAATCATTGTAAGACCTCAACTATGTCATTTTTTTGATGGATGCTAAGATCACTTCTTTCTAGAATTTCCAAGGTTAGACTTGGCTCTAGTGCAAGGACATAATTACCATTTTCATCAGCGACTGCCTTCTCTTGTTGTAATGCAAGCTCATAAGCTAACTCATCGAGAATACTTGCATCATTGAGGTATGGAAATTTTTCCATTAATGCTGAAACAAATAAATTCTCCGGTTTTAAGGTCTCATCAAGAACAATTAACACCATAGACATTGGATTCATCCCCTGAGAACCTAGCGCCTGAAACCCAATCGACTTAAGCCCAATGGCAGTGGAAAAACCTACTAAAAGATAAGTAGCCCCACCAGCTTCATCATTATCAATCATATCTTGTCCTTTGGTCACTGAGTGTAGGTTGACAATAATTCCACTGTTCGCTTGTAAGGATAAAAAACTTAGCAATAAAAACGATGATAATAAACGACTCATGTCATTCTCCTTTCATATTGTTATGTAGGAGATTTATAGCATTAGTGTCTTTTGCCGATGGTGGGGATTGTATATTTTATAGTCAAATTGTAATTTTTATTAACTGGCCCCCATCAATGACTCAACTAAGCGACTCAATTTATTGAAACTCATAATGAACCACTTCTTTAATTTCAGTTACTTACTCACGGCTAGTCTGTCATCCATCTTGCATATCAGGGAGTATGAAATACGGCTGCCCCAATTTGAACTGTAAATTTCACCAAAAAACAGACAAAGTTTGCTTTGCGGGCAAATACTATCGCAAGTCAGATCATCGGCATATTCAATGTTATCGCTGCAATCATTGCCAGCGAAAATTCTCCAGCGCAACCTTTTCCTTGGCATTTGGTCAACGCAAAAGAAAGATCAATTACCAAGTTAAAAAGTTATTATGCTCAGGAGTTTCGCAGCGGCGAATCGCCAAACTTCTCAACATACGTCGAGCAACGGTAAAGAGAAAGCTCATCTACTGGGCAAGTAAAGCAAGGCAAACTCAAGAGCAGTTTTTAGAAAATTTGAGCAAAAAGAAAGTGAATATTGTCTATTTGGATGATCTGATTACCATTGAGCACACCAAGCTTAAGCCTTTAAGTGTCACTGTTGCTATCACTGAGGATCGTCGATTTTTAGCAGCGGCAGTCAGTCGCATTCCCGCCTCAGGTCATCTTGCTGCTATCTCTCGCAAAAAATATGGGACTCGCCCCAGTCGACATAAAGAAGGGCTAGAGCAAGTCTTCAAACAAATCGCACCTGTCATTAAGCAGGGAGCCTATCTTAAGAGCGATGAGCACAAGCTTTATCCACTGTATTTTAGAAAGTACTTTCCAAAGCATTCTTCTCACGTCACTTATAAAAGTGAGAAAGCTTGTGTGGCCGGTCAAGGGGAATTAAAAAAGAAAGTCTTTGATC
>SKGZ01000047.1 GCA_007117175.1 Bacteriovoracales bacterium
ATTCGCAAATTTGGTATTATCAAAGAAAAAGACGCCAATGGGCAAGTCAAACACAGAAGATCTGGACCCTCTGTGCTAGTTGCTCGCTATACTGTCAAAGCAGATCGATGTGGTGAAATTATTCCAGTCCATCCTATCATTACCCCCCAAGGCGTAGAAGCCAATAATTTTGTCACAGCAGTTGAAATCACCCAAGTTCAAACTGATTATAGCTGCCAAGTAGTCACCAATGATGAAGCTCTCAAAGGTCAAACAAGTCATTACTGTCCCTTTAATACTACACCAAAATCGATTTGCGTAGATGGAGTCTTGCAAATTTCAACTAATCACACTCAGTTCTTTAAAGGGTATAAGCGATCTGATTTCTTCGGAAATTAATCTAAAAGCTCAATGGCAATATTGCGAGCATGGGCAGCGGAAAGCTCTACCAATAGACCAGGGCAAGTGATATTGACCTCGGTGATCACCTGATCTAAAACATCAAAAGCGATCAGATCCACATGCAGTGCTTTAAGATCTGAACATAATAGCTGACAACGCTTAAGCTCTAAGTCTGTCACTTCACAGGCCTGATAGCTGGCCCCTTGGGCAATGTTAGTTAAAAACTCTCCACTTTGAGGTTTCTTAAGAATCGCGGCCATCATTTTTTCTCGATAAAAAAGAATTCTCTTCTCCCCTGTTAAAACTTGCTTTAAAAAGGGCTGAACAATCACCTTGCCTTTTAAATCAGAAACAATATTGTGCCAATCTTTGCTATAACTCCAGCGTTTCACCCCTATGCCAGAAAAGCTATTTAAAGGCTTGAGAATAAAATCATCGCCATAATCAACCATCCACTGGCCAACGACTTTTTCTAATTGCTCAACATTGCTTCCCAGCCAAGCTGGATAAGTGGAGTCTTGTTGATAGGCCAAAATCTTTTCATTCACCGCTAAGATTCCACTGGGGTGATTACGCACTTCAATTCCTTGCGACTGCAGTAATTGTAATAACCACAACGCAGTTAAATAAGACTCATCCATGGGAGGGTCTAAGCGCATATGAATAATATCATTGGCCTTCAGTTCAATTGGCTCACTGGCCAATAATTTAAAATGATTAAGATAAAAGTCACTGCCAATCTGTCCTGAAAAAGAATAGGCCTTTTGAGTCAAAGACTCACCAGCAGTGGCTACACAAAAATCATCTTTAAAAATTAAATAGCTCTGCCCTGCTAACTCTTGAGCGCTCAGCGCCATCAATAAAGAGGAATCCTTCTTAATATTTAGCTTTTCAATAGGGTCAATTAAAAAAAAATGCCTAGCACTCATGATTTTCCCTTTTGATAGATCTCTTTTAAGTAATCTTCAAATTTCTTAAACTTAGTTTTTCCATAATCCTGATAATGTTTTTGTATTTGAGAAAGCATTTGCCTTAAATCATGCCCTTCATTTTGATAAATCTTCTCTATAAAGTCTGAGCTTTCGTGATAAGTAAGATAAGCCGCAAAGCGGGCATTATTCCACTCACCTTTGGCCAAACTACATTTTTTTAAATTGAAATCAGTGCACAATTTTTTAATTTGCGGAAGAAAGCTTTGCTCTAAGAACTCTTTGAGTCGCTGATCACTGTGCTCTTTATCCTGAGGCGGATTTTCTTTTAATTTTTGACCATACTGATTGGAAAGCATGACTACCTTTTTCTTAAGTGTCTCTTGCTTTTGTCTTTTTTGCAAAATCTCTTCTTTTTGTTCAGAAAAATATTCTAATACTAATTGACCCGCAAAAAAGTCAGCTAGGTTTTCGTTGAAATTCACTTCATCTTTAGCAAAGAATATGGTGTGAAAAAGTTCGTGAAAGATAAGTTCGGCTAAGTCTTCTTTTTCAAAAATAAAAAAAGAAGATAAAATTCGATCTTGAAAATACCCCAAGGTAGAGTAAGCATAAACCGGTCGCAAATAAGTATAGTAATCTTGCTCTATTAATTTTTGCTGATAGCGTAAAGCCGATTCTCTCTTAAAAAAACCTAAATAGGGAAACTCTCCCCAAAAAGGAAAGCTCACTTGATGGGCCTGCACTCGATCAAAGGCAGAGGCCACCACTAAATAGCTCACCGCCTCTGATTCTAAAAATTTCACCTTGGAATAAATTTTTTGCGCTGGCAGGGAAAAATAATCATAAAAATACTCTTTAGCCTGCAGTATTTCTTGAATCTTATCTTTCACCGACTGATCCACCTGTGGATCGACCAGCACCTTTTCTACTTTCTGAGCTGAAAGCTGTAATTGCGCTTGCCCTACTCCCTGCTGGACGAGGTAGCTGAACTTGGAACAGGAGCAACTGAACCAGAGTATGAGGCCACAGATGACTTTCTGGATGGTCTGCTCCATATAAATGTTAACACTCCTATAATACTGACACCCATGACTATCTTAACGAAGAATTTCAGGTTGGCAAAAGTAAAGGATAATCCTACCACTAAAAACAACATGGCCGTGCACATTTTCTTGGCCTTTAAGGAAATAATCCCGTGCTGCTCCCAATCATGCACCAAAGGGCCAATGGCCGGTGAGTTCAGAATCATTTGATGAAAGCGAGGTGAAGACTTAGAAAATAAATAAGCCGCTAGAATAAAAAAAGGAGTGGTGGGTAAAACAGGTAAAACTGCTCCTAAAATCCCCAGGGCCACACTGAGAAAACCAAGCAACATTAACAAAGGTTTAAAAATAATCTTCTTCATAGGGTACTGGGCGCTTGTCGTCCATAAGAGCGAACACTGAATCCTTGGCAAGATAAGGCAGTGGTGGACTCGATTTTGACATCCAACCAATTCCACAGATAATTTTCATGCTGACTGAGATTATTAATGTGCACAATCCGATTGCAAGGGGTTCGCCCTTTCCATTGAGTTTGTCCGGCCATGGTTTTTTTGCCATCCACTAAAACTCGGTAGGTCTGACCTTGCATTTGAGCTCTCAAAGGTTTTTGAATCTCTAATTGCTTGGCCTGAATCTCTCTTAATCGCCTGCCCCTGATTTCATCAGTGAGAAAATCATCCATTTTAGCCGCTTTGGTTCCCCTTCTAACAGAGAAAACATAGGAGTAGATAAAATCAAATTGGGCCTTGTCTAATAAGTCCATGGTCTGCTGATGCTCTTTTTCAGTTTCATTGGGAAAACCTGCAATAATATCAGAAGAAATCACCATTGCAGGATTGGCCTTGCGCATTTTTTCTAATAACTCCAAGTAATGCTCAATGGTGTATTGGCGCAGCATTCGCTGCAAAACCGTATTCGAACCGGATTGAACCGGTAAGTGTAAATGGGGAGCTAAGCGCTGACAGTCTCGATGAGCGACAATTAACTCATCAGAAACATCATAGGGATGACTGGTGGTATAGCGAATTAACTCTAGCCCCGAAATCTCATTAAGAGCATAGAGAAGCTCAGCAAAAGTTTCTCCATTGCCCTTACCAAAAGAATTCACATTCTGCCCCAATAAGGTGATCTCTTGAATTCCAGAATACTCCACCAAGCGACGAGCATCCTTCACAATTTCAGCTAACTTTCTAGACTTTTCTCTACCGCGAGTAAAAGGAACAATGCAATAGGAGCAAAACTTATCACAACCTTTAATAATATTAATAAAGGCCTGGGGATTTCCATGGGTGATTTTAGTTTCAATAGAGTAATCACTGCTGCGATCCCAAGTGTTCACCGCAAACTTGGAGTCTCCGGCATAGGTTCTAAAAACCATCTCTGAAATATTATCAATCACATCTGTACCAAAAGCGAAATCAAGTTGGGGATACTTTTGAATTAATTCCTTGCCCTCAGTTTGAGCAATGCATCCCCCCACGGCCACTTTCACTTCCTTGCCATTTTTCATTAAGCGCTTGGTTTCTCCTAAATGAGAGTAAAACTTTTGGTTGGCCAGATCGCGCACAGCACAGGTGTTAAAAATTAACAGATCGGCATCTTCTTGATCTTCAGTGGTGCTAAAATTGAGTTTCTCCAGATGAGACATAATGCGCTCACTGTCGTGATAATTCATCTGACAGCCATAGGTCTTCATCCACACCTTGCGTGCAGGAAACTCTAAGTCGTTAAAATACTTGACATTTTTTTCACTTTCCACCTGCTGAACTTAACAATTTCAGCTATTTTTGTAAAGTGACTAACAGGCCTTTCTCAGCTTTTTCTCACAAAAATGAGCAAAATCCTCACGAATACCATCAGGATCTAAGATTTCCACATGATCCCTCAAATCATACATCCATTGATAAAGCTGCTCTGAGGGCTCCACAAAGGCCGCCCAGACAAACTCTCCATAAGGACTGGCAATCAAGCAGGGATTGCGAAAAAATTGATAATCAGGATAAAGATCTAAGTGACTGGGCATCTCCTTAATTTTAAAAACTAAGCGCACCTCTTCAGTGGCAAACTTTCTCATTTGCGCTAGAAAGTCATTGACTTGTTGCTGATCAAAACGAGACTGATAGGTGCAATTGGCCTTCTTACAAGAAGTGATCTCCTCTAAGTCAATGCATAAAAGAAGCTGATCTTGCACATCTTCGGCCACCATATGTAATTTGCCATCCATATAACTTAATTGATGGGCCAAAACCTTATATTTCTTCTCAGCGGTTGCCAGCACCACAATTTCTCGATTAGACATGGCCGTGCGAAGTTTTTCTTCCAAAGTGGCCTTTTGATGTTGATCTAATAATTGGCGATTCAGACAAA
>SKGZ01000257.1 GCA_007117175.1 Bacteriovoracales bacterium
GTCAAGTACCTAGAAGAAAATCAATGGATGTTAAACTTAGGCCAAGTCAAAATTCAGCAAACTCAATTGCCAATCTTAGCCCAATTAATGAGTCAATCGCTAGTCTTTTTTATACTTTTACTTATTATCTCTAATCTTATTTCTTACTTCTTTTTTTTCAGAGAAAAAAAATGGGCAATTGGTTACCTGAAAGGACAAGGGCTAACAGGTTTTTTATTTGCATTTTTTTCTGCATGGGAAGCACTAAGCCTCCATTTTTTTTGGAGCATTTTGCTTATCCTAGCAGCTCCTCTATATCTTTATGGATATCTAGGTTGTCGTTATCACTTCAACTCTGCTAAGAATTTAGGAACAAAAAAAGAGCATTGATCGGCTCCGCTCCAAGATGGTAGATCGTAGACTCTGTCTTGTAGCCGATAGCGGTCTGCAAGAGCTAATAGAAATGACTCGAAGGCCTTAGGATTACGAATAAAAAACTCAAAGTCTTTTTCATAATAAAATAATTCACACTTTTCTTCGATGGCCTTAATAATATCAATTCTAGCAAGAGGAGCTTGATCAATATCCATTAAATTTTTAAGATGCTTACGATTGAGTAAATCAGCTCTTAAAATCTCCAATAAGCAAAGAGTCCAATGAGACTCATAGAATTTTAATTTTTTAGGTAAATGCCTCTTAAGATAATCAAATCTTTTCACTAGCATTAAGGAGGTTGAACCAAATGAATCATAAGAAGTTTTAAAAATTTGATAAACAGGATCAAAGTAATTGCGCCAAATCCAAAAATCAATGGGTCTATTCCAATAAGGAAGAAAGCCTTTTTTTAATCGTCTTTTAAAAAAACGGCTCAATAAGTGCTCATCTGTTGCTTTTTCTAAAGGAGCCTGAAGGTAGCTTAAATCATCCTGCTGTCGCTTTTGTTCATATTTTTTAGGATTATCATCTTGTAAGCTTATATCTTCATTAAGCAATTGATCCATCATCGAGCGAATCCGAACCACCTGATCAACAGGACACTTCTTTTCTCCAGGGCAATCAAGTTCACAATCATGACACAGAGGAGGACTCAATGGAAAATCCACAGTGAGAGAGGTCAAACCATAATGCCTAACCCAATGAATGAGTTTTTCATCTGAGCTTTGAGATTGATCTTCCTTAAGTGGATGACATCCCAAAACAAACCAACGGCGATTCTTAGCAAAATACTTCATCACAGTCAGAAAGGAATCTTCTTTACGACTCCCTCCTAAAATTAAACCTGCTGAAATTTTTTGCGCCAAATTAATTTTCCTCCACTGGCCTGGCCACTTGAAAGTTTAATCTTTGCATCCCCAGACGATTTATTTCATCAAACACTTCAGTGTTTTGATCATTGGTTATAATTAAAAAACATCCTCCGCCACCAGCTCCGCAAACCTTAACCCCCCTCACTGTTGGCAAATTTCGCAAGCGACTCATGGCAGCTGTTTCAAAACCGGGAAAAAAGTCTCTTCTCAGTTCTCCCTCTCGGCACAATAATTTAAAAAAATCAGCGTAGTCTGATCTTAAAAGTGATTGATAGGCTTGATGAGAAAGAATGGCCAATTGGGCCAAGGCCTTTTTCAATGGGGCATCTGCTGAGAAAAACTTTTGATAAAGATTCCAATTATTCAAACCTGAAAGCCTGGTTTGACCAGAATAGGCCAAAATAAGATTTCCTTCTAACTCTTTTGCCAGTTGATCAGAATAGAGCTGCTCCACTTCTACTCCAGCTAATTTTGGATGAAGCGCCAAAACACCTCCATAGCAAGCAGGATAGTAATCCTGATAACCACTGATACCTGAGTTGAGAATTTTAGCTTCAATATTCTTTACGATGCGAATTTTTTGCTCAACTGAAAAAGAAGACTTAAAAAAACGGGCCAAGGCATTAAAAAGCGTAAGCCCCATTGTGGATGAGCCACCCAGCCCCGCACCTGGAGGAGAACCTGAACTTAATTGAATTTTCAAACCTTGCTTGGGTTTAAAGTAGTCACACAGAGAGACGACAAAAAGCATCTCCTTAAAAACATGATCACTAAAAAAACCATCCTGATAAAATGAATTGGCATTGAGTTGATCGAGAGAGAAATGATATTCTTTTTGATAATCAAGAGACTCAATTGACAAAGCAGCATCTTCTTGTCTTTCAATGGAACAAACAGCACAACTTTGCAGTGCTAAATTTAATGTCACTACATCTTGAAATAAATAATTAAGAGGCTCAAGGTCGAGAGTTCCCCCTAAGAGGTCAACTCGCAGTGAACCAGACTCCTTAATCATGACTCAAAGTATCCAACGAAAGAAAGATTACGATACTTTTGTGCATAATCAAGTCCGTAGCCCACCACAAATTTATCTTCAATTTCAAACCCGGTGTAATCAATTTGCACCGGATGAAAAATCTTCTCTGGTTTCACTAAAAAAGATGCCAACTTCACAGACTTGGGATGATGGTCCTGAAGTTTTTGCATCAACGTATTAATAGTTAACCCTGTATCCACAATATCTTCCACAATAAGAATGTTCTTATTCGTAAGGTAAAAGGGCAAATCACTCACCACTTTCACTTCTCCTGAGCTCTCAGTCTGATCTCCATAAGAAGAAAGAGTCATAAACTCAACACTCAAAGGTAAATCAATGGATCGGATCAAGTCAGAGGCAAAAATAAAGGCTCCCTTCAAAATACAAAGAATAACAATCTCCTCACCTTGATAATCCTGGGTAATCTTTTGCCCCAGTTCATCCACTCTTTGGGAGATTACTTCTTCGCTAAGTAAAACCTTAGGATCTTTCATTGAGGTGAATCCTGATTCTTAATAAAATTTTCAACCTCGCACTTTAAGGGAAGGGACTGAGAGTTTTCCATTTGATCTTGATGAGGAGGTTCAAAGTGGGCCAAACACCTGGCCTGGTACTCATCAGTTTCTCCTAAATGAAACTGCTGCTTTTTATCAGGATTTAAACGCTGACTACGAGTTGCCGGAGCACCACAAATAGTGCAGATAGCATGAACCTTCACCACCTCATCTGCTAGGGCCAACAAAAGAGGGATTGGGCCAAAAGGCCGTCCTTGATAATCTAAATCAAGACCAGCACAAATCACACGTATTCCTCGTGTGGCCAGTTTGCTGACCACTAAGCTAATCTGCTCATCAAAGAATTGAACTTCATCGATGGCCACAATTCTGGTACTGTCTTTCACATTCATTAACAAAGTCAGAGAATCGGCAACCGGTTCACTTTCAATAATTTGATCGGAGTGAGAAACCACCTTGCGCTCATCATAGCGAGTGTCCACTTGAGGCTTAAAAATTTGAATTTTTTGTCTAGCAATTTGCGCTCGCCTCACCCGGCGAATCAACTCCTCAGTTTTTCCGGAAAACATTGGACCACAAATCACCTCTACACGCCCTTGAGCAGTCAAAAATGTCACAACCCCTCCTTGCACTTAACCTTCTTTAATTATGAAAAAATAGCCCAGTCTTGGCAATCACCAGATACTAACCCAGCGCAGCAATCATCAACATTGCCAAAAGTACCAAAGTGATAACAAACAAGATGATAAATAACAAGTAAGGAAATAAAACAACTAGGAAGCTAGAGAAGGGTGAAAGATTAAGGCGAACCTTAACCCCTTTTAATAACAAAAAGAAAAAGGCCAAACTTTGTAGCACCCCACCAAAAAGGGGAATAATAGTAAAAATATGGCTGCTTAATGACGCAGCATATAATTCCTCCCCCATTTGATCATCACTGCGACCCAACCAATAAAGAATCAACTTAAAAGCAATCTTCCAATAATAGTAGGAAAAGAAAATCCCCAGAGGAAAGAAAATCACACTCAAACAAAGATTAGTAAAAAAAGCAAAAAGACTGCCGTAAAAAGGTGTCAGCTGAATAGAGAAAAAGAGTAAATTCTCATAGTTAAAATCAAGAAACAACCACAAGAATAATGCGGAAAAACCAAAGGAAATAGCTGCTTGCATGATTTTAATGGGCCAAGATAAATAGATGGCCGCAATCAGATTAATGCCTCCCTCATCGATGCGATTATCTTCAGGGAAAAGGCAATTTTCAAAATAACGATCATAGAGTTTTAATGTCTGCTCAATCATGAAAGAGAGAATCCTTAAATTCATTGATATTACTGTACTTATACTCCAATTTCTTTTGAGCATCGTAAAGTTTAAAGTTTCGACCTTGTATTTGCAGGTAAAGCCTCTTTTCCACCAATTCTAAATAGCCCTGCTTCTCTGGATCAATTGGCTGTATGCTTTGAATCTGGTAGGGCCAAAAATCCAGCTGACAGGCATAGAAATGACAAAATAAAAGGTTTCTTTTTTCTGGATTCTTCAACTTTTTCTCAATTGCTTGTAATTCATCCATACTCAAATCAATCGTTTTATCCCAGAAAGTGAGTGCACTGACTTGTGCAAGAAAAGACGCTTTCTCCAAAGGAAATTCAAAAAAATAAGAGTCACCTTCCTTTAATAAGAGTAATTTTTCACTCTCTTGATCCACCTTCATCAAAAATGAATGTTGGTTCAAGATCAGTTCAAGCTTGGATTCAAACTGTCCTGATTGAAAACTACTTGGGATGAGAGATCTCATGTTTTTTTGGAACTCATCAAATGCCCTTTGATTATAATCAATATTTTGAACAGCAAGAGGCTGGGTACTTTGCTGAATAAAATCAAC
>SKGZ01000209.1 GCA_007117175.1 Bacteriovoracales bacterium
CTAATTTACTGGCCATCGCTACATTGAGCATCAGTAAAAAACATGAAGTTAAAGCGACTAAACTAAAAATTTGTTTCATAACCATCTCCTTTTTGTTGGTCTCAAACCCTAGCCTAAAAAGATTTGTCTTCATCTGACAACCTTGTGGCAGAATTAAATCCTTACATCTCAGATGTCATCTTATTGATGAAGTAAGTAACTGAAAATAAGTGGGGCTACAATGGTGGCATCACTCTCAATAATATAGCTTGGTGTCCGAGCTGAAAGTTTTCCCCAAGTAATTTTTTCGTTGGGCACAGCTCCAGAGTAGCTTCCATAGCTGGTAGTGGAATCAGAAATTTGGCAAAAATATCCCCAAAGAGGAAGACTTTCTTCTTCTAAGTCTTGTCTCATCATCGGAACTACACAAATAGGAAAGTCTCCAGCAATTCCTCCGCCAATTTGAAAAAAACCAATATTGTGATGAGAGTTTTTTCTGTACCAATCGGCCAAAAACATCATAGCCTCAATTCCAGTTTTCACCGTGTGCACATTTTTGACTTCACCTTTCATGCAAAAAGCGGCGTACATATTTCCCAAGGTGGAGTCTTCCCATCCGGGTACAACAATGGGTAAATTTTTTTCACAAGCGGCCACCAGCCAAGAGTCCTTAGGATCAATTTGCGCATTATTTAGCAAATCCCCTTGGCGCAGAGCTTGATAAAAAAATTCGTGGGGAAAATAGCGCTTATTCTGACTTTCAGCTTGATTCCATAGGGTGGCCATAACCTTCCAAATCTTTCTCATAGCCTCTTCTTCAGGGATGCAGGTGTCAGTCACTCGATTAAGGTGTCTGCGATAAAGCTCTTCTTCATCCTCTTTAGTGAGTGCTCTCCAATTAGCAATACGCTCATAGTGAGAGTGGGCCACTAAGTTATAGAGATCCTCTTCTAGATTCGCACCTGTACAAGAAATAATATGCACCTTATCTTGGCGAATCATTTCAGCCAAGGAGATGCCCAACTCCGCTGTGCTCATGGCCCCGGCCAAAGTCACCATCATCTTGCCACCTGCTTCCAGATGCCTTTCATAGCCATCGGCGGCATCCAACAAACTGGCTGCATTAAAATGGCGATAATGCCTCTTTATAAATTCTCTAACTGACATCTCTCAAAGGTACGCCATCCTTTTTAAAAACAACAGTCTATTGAAGCAATTAGACATTTTTGCAGTCAGCACTTAAATAAATTTAACATACAAGAACTACCATTGTATCCAGAGGTTCACTCATAACAAAGGGGCTTAAAATGAAAAAATTCTTATTAATCACAATGAATATTGCTTTAATCTTATCAGCAAGCGCTCAAGACTACAGCAGATGCACTATTACAAATAGCAATGGTGAAATGGTGGGTGTTCTAGATTATCAAAAGGGAGCGCTTATTCTCGATACCGTTGACGTGAAGATGATGCCTGATTTTGCTCGAGAGCTTAACAGAAGCGACTATGTTGTTATTAGCCAAACTGATGGAAGAATTTCAACTAATAGCGGTAGTCGCAGTATGAATACAGGAGTTGCTGCTTCAAGGCACGTCAAAAGTATTATTGAAGATGACTTGCGTGGTCTTTATCAAATCCGCTGCCAACGAAACTCAGGAAATTCTTCTCACTGGGGTGGTCGAAACTAAATCATCTTTTAAACTAAGGATTATTTTATAAAGAATTCATCGCAGTCGTTTTTTTTCTTTTCAATTACATTGCAATGGCGCCTGTGCTGGTGAATGTTTATAACATGATCGATTACCAGTAAGATTTTGAAATTTTTTAAGATTTGAGAGTTATTAAATAAGAAAATGGTCTGGGTGCAAAAAACCACCCCAAACCACTGTATTTAAAAGTTTTAAAGCTCATTCGGTAGAGTCTAGACCCTACTCGTACAAGACAATAAGTCGCATACACATCACTCTGATGTATGAAAATGTTTCTTTGGATTGTTTAGCACTTGCTTCTTACCACCATTTGCTTTAAAGATAAACTAGTTAAGAGGACCGTGAAAATAGAGCATACATTTTACTTAATATAATTGCTGACGAGCGCCGGGGGAATCGGTAGATTTCATGGATACGAGACGTATAATAACGGCTTCAAGAGTTTCAATGCGAATCCCAGAAGTCTCTTGCGGAAGGCCCTTAATGACGAGATGAGTACGTCACTATAAAATACTTGTTAAACTTCAGTGGTGCCCACTTGCTATAGAGATGGGGCGCTAACAAGCTATTTGTTTTTTTCTACTGTTCTTTTTTTGGTGTTTGGCAACGTACACGAGTAGGGTTTAGTCTTTTGAGAAAAAAAAAATGGTCGGGATGACTGGATTCGAACCAGCGACCTCTATCCCCCCAGAATAGCGCGCTAACCAGGCTGCGCCACATCCCGACTCTAAAAAGATTTTGCACTGCAAAAAGGGTGGTCGGGGTGAGAGGATTCGAACCTCCGACCTCCTGGTCCCAAACCAGTTACGCTACCAGACTGCGCTACACCCCGACGGATTTTTTACAATAAAGAGAAATATACGAAGATTGCTCAATTCTGTCCATGAGTTTCTCTCAATCTCACTTAATGGGTCAGAAATTGTCGCAATTGAGCAGTGGCCAGTGCTCGGTGAGAGTGGGCTTGTTTCCATTCAACCTGTTGGGCCAGCGAGCGGGTGCTGTCCCCCTGATCGGGATAAAAGACTGGGTCATAGCCAAAGCCCCCATCACCAGCTATTTGTTGGCCGATCTGCCCTAAAAGTTTCCCCTCAAAGAAAAAATGTGAACTCTCAGAAGCATAATAACAAAGTACGCAGACAAAGGAGGCACTGCGATCCTCTTGCCCTTGCATAAGATTGATCAGCGCCTGACACTTTTGCGGGTAATTGAGTTCAGGCTCAAAGCGGGCCGAGTGCACCCCCAATAAATTGGGAAGAGAGTGCACGCAAAGACCTGAGTCATCGGCAATCACTGGTTTTTGAAAATGATCAAAATAGGCCTTTGCCTTTTTATAAGCATTTTCTTGAAAAGTCTGCCCATCTTCATCCACTGTTAATTGCTTGGTGGGCATTAATAACTCACAGACACCTTCTAATTGCTCTTTTAATTCGGTGAATTTATTCAAATTACTAGAAGCAAAATAGATTTTTTTCAAGATAATGCCTCTTCTTGAATTTTAAAGATTTCATCTAATGAGCCTTGAGCAGCTGTGATTAAGTTTTGCAGGGCCTGTTGACTAAAAGGTCGGCCTTCTGCAGTCCCTTGCACCTCCACAAACTCTCCTTGATTGGTCATCACAATATTCATATCAGTCTCACAAGTAGAGTCCTCCTGGTAGTTCAAGTCGGCGATGACTTGATGCTTTTCATCTAAACCCACACTCACTGCTGCCACTCGACAACGAAGTGGGCTTTCTGCCAAAACTCCTTGGCTCATTAATTTCTTGATCGCTAATTCCAGAGCAATTGCTCCGCCAGTGATCGAGGCGGTACGAGTTCCCCCGTCAGCGATCAAAACGTCACAATCGATAATCAGGCTGCGCTCACCTAGCTTTTCTAGGTCAATCATTGCTCTTAAGCTACGGCCTATGAGTCTTTGAATTTCCTGGGAACGACCAGAAATTTTATTTTTCTCACGCTTATTGCGAGTATGAGTCGCTGCCGGCAACATGGCGTACTCGGCTGTAACCCAACCTCTATTTTGATTTTTCAACCAACGGGGAGTCTCCTCTTCTAGGCTGGCGGTGACATGAACTTTAGTCTTTCCATATTCAATAATAACACTTGCGCAGGCATAGGGATTCACCCCTATTTGCACCTTGATCTGTCTTGGCTTTGTTCTTAAAATAACACTCATGAATAGACCTCCCATTGACTGGATACATCTGGATGAATGTCATTCTACTCAGGAAGAATTAAAAGTCCATTTATCCCAAAGACTGGTTCCACAAACCATGATTATTTCCACTGATCGACAAACCAAGGGCAGAGGAAGGCAAAAGAATCAATGGACCCACCTCCAAGATTCTCTTGCCTTCTCTTTGAATCGCTGCCCTAATCCCATTCTCACCCTGACCCCACTGGAAATGGGAGTACTGATCAGTCAATTTTTTAGTGATTTTTACCAAAAGGAAATCTTACTCAAGTGGCCAAACGACCTAATGAACAACAAACATGAAAAAGTGGGAGGGATCCTCTGCGAAACCCATGGAAGCGAAGTCATTATTGGGGTAGGAGTCAACTTAAAGCCACAAGCTATCGAAAATTTTTCACATTTTCAGGCTGGTTTTTTATTTTCCACTGAAGAACAAATCGATAGCAAAAAACTAACTTTTGAGCTAGCACAGTACCTTATTCAAGAATCAGAGCTTCGTCCAATTCCTAAATGGACTCAAAAATGCTCCCACCTTAAACAGCAAGTTCAAATTGGAGAAATCAAGGGAGTCTTTCAAGGACTTGGTCCTATGGGACAAGCTATTTTAGCAACTGAAAAAGAAGAAGTTGAAGTCTACTCAGGAAGTCTAGTCTACTGATTTACGCAATTCAGTCAGCTGCTCAGTAATAATCTTTTCAGCGAGGTCAGGAATAATCTGCCACATTTCTTTTGAAACAGCTCGCTCACTCTCTTGGCGAAGAATTTTCTCAGTCAGTTGAGTCAGCTCTTTACGAATTTCCCCAA